>JBJTGE010000113.1:0-18010 GCA_046093785.1 Spartobacteria bacterium | reverse complement strand
GCTTGACGAAAAAATGAACCTCCTCGCCAAGACGCGTGATGAGGAAGGCCGCATGGTGGAATTGGTGCCGGGCATCCGGATTATCGAGCCCCACAACCCCGCAGCGTCGCTGCACAAGGCCTTCCCCGAGGCGGATGCCCTGGAGGAGTCGCTTTTCCGGCAGGTGCTGGGCGTTCCCGTCCGCCGCCGCGTTCACTCAAACGGTGCGCAATACGAGATTCACTTCGACCTTCACACTCCCCTCGCCCACAGGAGCTGACCCTGTAATACCAGATTCTACAAGGGTTTGGATTTTCGGATGACTTCGCTTCGCTGAGTCTCGGGGGCACCGCCTTGCGCCCTCGCAAGGCGATCGGGAAAATCCGGCCAGAGGCCGCACGAAGTTCTCTATGTCGGGCGCGAGGCGCACCCGACGGCACCCGAGGGCGGGCGCGCTCCCTGGGACCAAGCGCTACCGCGCCAATGTCCAAAGATCAAAAAACATTCAGCCATCGGTATAAATCAGGCTGCCGGATTTTTGATATCCTCGGCGTATTCCCGCGCGGCTCGTTGAATCTCAGCGGCGACTTCGGCACGAGGCTTGGCGAACTTCGGACGGAACCAGGGAAACAACCCAATCAGGTCGTGAAGGACAAGGATGCCGCCGTCACACTCCTCGCCACTTCCAATGCCGATGGTGGGACATGTTGTCTTTTTCGAAATCTCGGCGGCGAGCGGCGCATGGACCAACTCGAGCACGATCGCACTGGCACCGGCATGGTCGATCGCCAAGGCATCGGAAACCAGACGCTCCGCCTCGGCTGGGGATTTGCCTTTGATGTGGTAGCCCCCCTCCTCCACGACGCGCTGGGGAAGCATTCCCAGGTGGCCGATAAGCGGGATGCCGTCCGCAAGGATGGCGCGTATTGCTGGCAGGCATTCACTCCCGCCTTCGATCTTCACAAGATCAGCACCGGCGGCACGAAGCCGGCGCGAGTTTTCAACGGCCAATTCCGGAGTCGCACAACTCCCCGCCGGCAGGTCGGTGGCGACAAGTGTTTTCACCGCTCCACGAGCCACGGCGCGGGTGTGGTGAATCATGTCATCCATCGTCACATGTGTGGTGTCGGGATGTCCCAAAACAACCATTCCCAGCGAGTCGCCAACAAGCAGCAGATCAAGCCCGCACTCATCGAGAAGGCGCGCTGTCGGATAGTCGTAGGCCGTAAGCGTGGCGAGGCGGCGGCCTTCGGCCTTGGCTTTGCGGAGTGATGCGGGAGTGGGTTTCACAGGGTCAGGCAGGAAGCGGGTTAAAAAGAAGCCACGGCTTTTGGCAATGACTCAGGAGGAAGCTCGGACAGGCGAGCGGTGATGGATTTTTTCCAACCCGGCAGAATGCGGTCGGGACAGATGTCCGCAAGCGGGCAAAGAACAAAAGCACGCTCCGAGATGCGGGGATGAGGAAGAGTAAGCTCGGGCAGGGTGAAGTGGAGGTTGTCGTAGTAGAGGATATCGAGATCGATCGTGCGCGGGGCGTGAAAGGCATGTTCGCGAGGGCGTCCGAGGGCCTGCTCGATACGCTGCAAGCCGGCGAGCAAGTCCAGAGGCGGCAGGGTGCAGGCAATCTCGATGACCGCATTGAGAAAAAACGGAGAGCCCGGAGGGCAATCCACCGGTTCGGTTTCGTAAATGCGGGAGCACAAAAAGGGACCTCGATCCTCGTGGAGCGAATACAAATGGCTCCGTGCCGCCTGAAGGAGAGGAAGGCGCTCGTGCAGATTCGAACCGAGCGCGATGCCAACCCTCATTTCAGGCCGAGAACATCCTGCATGTCGTAGAGGCCCGGCTTTTGGCCCTGTGCCCATCGGGCGGAGCGGAGGGCGCCCTTGGCAAAGGTGTCGCGACTGGAGGCTTTGTGCGTGAGTTCCACGCGTTCGCCCACATTGGCAAAAATGACCGTGTGGTCGCCGACAACATCGCCGCCACGAATGGCATGCATGCCGATTTCCACATTCGTCCGCTCGCCAACCATGCCCTCGCGGCCGTGCATGACATCCTTGCTGTATTCCAACTGCCGCACATCAGCGAGAATCTCGGCCAACCGGCGGGCGGTGCCGCTCGGAGAGTCTTTTTTCAAGCGGTGGTGCATTTCCACCACTTCGAGATCGAAGTCGGGGCCGAGGATTTCCGCAGCCTTGCGGGTCAGCCAGAAGAGGGTGTTCACCCCAACGCTGAAATTTGGAGCGAAAACAATCGGGATCGTTTTGGACAGCTCTGTAATACGGCGACGGTCGTCGTCAGAGTGGCCGGTGGTGCCAATGACCAGAATTTTTCCGGCAGCCACGCAGGCTTCCGCAATGGCCACGGTGGATGTGGCATGGGTGAAATCGATCACCGCATCGCAGGATGGAAGCACCGCAGGCAGGTCGTCGCCAAGGTCGGTCGCCGCCGCAAGCGCGAAGAGGGAGTCCGCATTCGCACAGGCCACGAGCGCCTGCCCCATGCGGCCACGGGATCCATTGATGATAACACGGGTGGGAGTCATAGTCCGAGGCGGTTCAGGGTTTCCGTGAGGCGCTGGACGCTGGCGGAGGTCATCTCGCAAAGCGGGAGGCGCACCTCGGAGGACATTTTGCCCAAGCGGGAGAGGACGAACTTTGCCGGAACCGGGTTCGGCTCGATGAAGAGGTCTTTGAAGAGCGGATAGAATTTCCGGTGAATCTCCAACGCTTTCGAGGAGTCGCCTTCGAGGTGGTGACGCACCATGCGGGAGACTTCGGCGGGAATAATATTCGATGCCACGCTGATGACGCCAACAGCCCCGACCGACATGAACGAGAGCGTGAGGGAGTCATCCCCCGAGAGGATTTGGAAACTGTCTGGGAGTGCCTGCCGGAGTTGGTTGACCCTCTCCACGGAACCTCCGGCCTCCTTGATGGCAACGATGTTTTTGAAATCCTTTGCCAACCGCGCTGTGGTTTCGACCCCGATTTCGATGCCGCAGCGACCGGGAATGCTGTAAAGGACAATCGGAATCCTCACCGCTTCGGCGATGGCCTTGAAATGGCGGTAGAGCCCCTCTTGGCTGGGCTTGTTATAATAGGGCGCGACGAGCAAGGCGGCATCGGCTCCGGCCTTTTCCGCAGCCTGGGTCAAAGAAATGGCCTCGCTGGTCGAGTTGGAACCCGTGCCTGCGATGACGAGGCAGCGCTTGTTTGCCGTTTGAATGGCGACCTCGATGACTTTGAGATGCTCCTCGTGGTCGAGAGTGGGCGACTCCCCGGTGGTTCCAACCGGAATGATGCCCGAGATGCCTCCTGCAATCTGCTCTTCGATGAGTTGGCGGAAGGCTTGCGTATCGAACTGGCCGTCACGGAAAGGCGTAACGAGCGCGGTGTGTGCTCCTGCGAATGTCATGGGCTGAATGGTTACAAGGAAATGGTGCCCTCGAAAACAAAATCCGCCGGGCCGGTGAGTTTGGCCGCAGCAAAACTGCCGTCGGGATTCCTTTGAAAATCGACCCTCAGCGTGTCGCCGCCCCGCACCTTCACATGGACTGGCGATGCCGCACCGGTTTGCACCGCATGCAGCAGCGCGGTGGCGCAGACCCCCGTGCCGCATGCGAGTGTTTCGCCTTCGACCCCGCGCTCGTAGGTGCGGAGAAGGAGAGTGTCCGGCGCAATGACCTGGGCGAAATTGGCATTCGTTCCCTTGGGGCTGAAGGCCGTGTGCCGGCGAAGTGTGGAGCCGAGGAGTTGGATGTCGATTTTTTCGACTTCGGAGACGAAAACGACGGCGTGCGGAACGCCGGTGTTGATGAAATGGACCTCATGCGCGGAATCTCCCAGCGTGAGGGTTTGAGGCGCACGATGGTCATGGGGACGCCCCATTTCGAGAGTCACGAGTTCACCCTCCAGCACCGCCGTGATGAGGCCGGCCTGGGTTTCGAAGGAAACAGTATCAGGGCGACCATGCATGAGTCGCGCGGCGAATCTTGCAAAGCACCGCGCCCCGTTGCCGCACATCTCGGCCTCGCCGCCATCGCTGTTGTAGTAGCGCATGCGAAAATCCGCGCCACCCTCGGCAGGTTCGACGGCGAGCAATCCATCCGCCCCCACTCCCCGGTGCCGGTCACAGAGACGGGCAATATCGCGGCCTTCGAGGGAGAGGCCCTTTGTGCGGTTGTCGAGGACAACGAAATCGTTTCCCGCGCCGTTCATTTTTGTGAATCGAATTTCCATTCAAGCGAGAGTCTAAATGGCAAACGCTGCTCTCCGCAATCCAGCTTGGCGATGAACTGCAGGCCTTCACCCGCATTTCAGATCACTTGCTTTTCATGACATAGACGCCATCCCAATTCGCACCGGGCGGGGAATCCATGAGGTGCCGTGTGCGTTCGATCATCACCAGCGAAGGAGTGCTCGGCGACTCGGGATTACGCTCAGGCCTGTTCCTCTCCAGCGCGGCGGATTTTTCAAAACTCTCGAGCGCGGCCGACCAGCGCTGGTTGCGGTAGTGTTCAATTCCCCCGGCATAAATTTCGATGCACTGACGGGTCTCCTCGTCGAGATCCTTTCGGAGGCAGACGACTTCATACATCTCGGCAGGTTCGCTGCGGCCTTTGACGATGATTTTATCGAGAAAGCGGAAGATGCAGTCATCCCCCCCGGCTTCGGCGGAGCGTTTGGTCTCGCCTGTGATCATGGTGTAAACCCCGTAGCTCTTCGCCCCGCTCTCGCAGCGGGCGGCGAGGTTCACCATGTCACCCATCATGGTGTAGTTGAACCGTTTTTCAGAACCCATGTTGCCGACCGTGGCGCGACCTGTGTTCATGCCGATCCGCATTTGCATTTTGCAAACAAACGGAGGCCACTTGTCGCCTTCGCCCGCCCACTTTTCGCGCAGTTCTCCGAGGCGCTTGTGGAGAAGTTGGGTCGCTACACAAGCCTTCAGGGCGTGCTTTTCCAACTGGACTGGAGAATTGAAAATACCAACGATTGCGTCGCCGATGTATTTGTCCACATAGCACCCCTCCTCCATGAGAATATCCGTCATCGCGCTGAGGTATTCATTCATGAGGGCGACGAGCTGCTGAGGTGTGAGCAATTCGGAGAATCCGGAGAAACCCTGCACATCGGAGAAAAACGCTGTGATCTCCGCATCGATGCCGCCAAGTTTCGGTTCCTCGCCGCTGTCGACCATCTTCTCGACGAGAGAGGGTGAGAGGTAGGTGCCGAACATTCCTGTGATCCGGCGCTTTTGCCGCCGTTCGTTGGAGAGGTGGATCAGCGTTCCTGAAAATGTGCAGGAGAGAGCCGCCCCAAGCGGGGCCACGAGCGGGATGATGGTTTCATAGGCTGAAAAAAGAACAAAAGCCGCGACGATGTAGCCGATGACAACGACTGCACCGAAGATTCTTGCGGGGCCATTGAACTTCTGGGGAAGGATGCAAAAAGAAGCCGCCGCAAAGCCGAGGAGAAAAATAAGCACCCAATTCAACCAAACCGCAGGCCGTTCGACGAAGCGGCCAGAGAGGATTGTTTTAAGAAGGTTCCCGTGCACAGAGACGCGCGGCACAGGATGCGAGCCATTCAGCGGAATGAGGCTTATGTCCTTGAGCAAGGGATCAACCGGACCGATGAGAACCACGCTGTCCTTGAAGGGAGCGAAAAACTCGCGGGCTGCTTGCTTTTCCTCATCCGTGCCGCTTTCAAGCGCCTGTCCGAAGGCCATCACATGGACAATGCTCGCGTGATGGTCTTTTTCCATCCAAGCGCCGAACCAGTTCGGTTCGGCGAGTTGTCCCATAAGAAGAGGAATGCGGGCCATCGTGGTGCCATCCTCCTTCTTCACGACGAGTTCATCCTTCTCGATGGAAACCGCCGAGGCGGGAAGCCCCCAATAGATCAATGCCAACTTCAGCGACATGGGCAGGTAGGTGTGGTTGGAGGTCTTTGCAAAAAACGGGATGTAGCGGACATCATTGCCAACCGTGTCGATCAATCCGACATGACCCCAAGTGGGGCCGACGATCGGGTAGGCAGGCAGTTCCGGGGTTTCGTCTTCCGGAGTGGAATTTCCTTTTTGAAAGAGAAACGGGAAATTTCCCTTCGTGCCGAATGTGGCCGCCGCAACGATGTTTTTGTTTTTGTGAATCGATTTGCCGAGCGCCTTGCTCCCGACCTCCGCCTCCTCGCGACCCAGCGCCGGAATGCCCGCCATCGAGAAGACAAAATCCATCCCCGCCGCCTTGATGCCTCCGTGTTTGAAGAGCGCGTCCAACGCCATCGCGAAATACTCACGGTTCCAAGGAAAATTCCCGAGCTTGCTGATCGACTCGGTATCTACATCCACATAGCAGACCTTCACATCAGCATCCATCGACCCGCGCATCTTGATACGGGCATCAATCGCCTGATTTTCAAACGGAGCCAGAAATCCATCCGGCCCGAGAAAATCCTTTTGCGCCGCAAAAGGCGTGAGAGGAATCTGCGAAAGCAAACCCCAGAGGGTGCAAAGAACAATAAAGACGATAATCGAGATAACTGTCTCTTGATGGGAACTTTTTTTGGTCACAAGCGAGGCCTCCTGAATTGAAAAACAGAAGCACTCTCTGATCTTAATTGAAAGGAGTGTCAAACTTCCTGAACTCAGGAGGAGTATTTGCTGATGCGCGAGGTGTTCTGTTAAGTAGAGACTCTTCTTTTATGAAAACGAAAAATCTCCTCGAAATTCTTGCCACGCCCAGTCCTTCGGGATGGGAGAAAGACGGTCAGCGGCTTTGGATCAAAAATGTGACTCCGCATGCGGACCGGGTTGAGTCGGATCCGCATGGAAATGCGTGGGCGGTGTTGGAGGGGGCGGATGCCAAGGCCCCCCGCGTCATGCTGGAAGCCCATGCAGATGAAATCGGATTTATTGTGCGGCATATCGATGAGAAGGGCTTTCTCGCTCTCGGGCCGATTGGAGGTTCTGACCGCACGCTGGCTTCGGCTCGGCGGATCAGGCTTTTTGGATCGAAGGGAGTCGTGCAGGGCGTGATCGGAAATACGGCGATTCACTTGCGGGATACTTCGAAGGACAAACCCGCCGAGTGGAAGGAGCTATTTATCGATGTCGGAGCCGCCTCGGCGAAGGATGTCGAAAAACTGGGCATCCGCGTCGGAACGCCTGCGGTTTTTGTCGATGATGCCATGGAGTTTTCCGGCGGGCTTATCGTCGGCCGCGCATTGGACAACCGGATTGGAGGGTTCATTCTGGCGAATATTCTGGCAGACCTCCATTCCGCGAAAAAACGTCCCTATGCCTCCACTTATGCCGTCAATGCAGTGCAGGAGGAGATTGGTTGCCGGGGCGCACAGATGGCCGCGCACCGCATTCGTCCATCCGTTGCGATTGTTTTCGATGTCACTCACGCCACCGACACGCCGGGCATCAATGTGAAAGAACACGGCTTGGTCGAACTCGGCAAGGGGCCGACGATCTCCCACGGCGCGGCGAACCATCCGCTGGTCATGCAGCGCCTCATCGAAGTCGCCGAAAAACACAAAATCCCGCTCCAGCACGAGGCCGTCTCGCGCAGCACAAGCACGGATGCCGATGTCATCTACACAAGCCGCGATGGTGTCGCCTGCGGACTCATTTCGGTGCCCCTCCGCTACATGCACTCGCCGGTGGAAATGATCTCCCTTGAGGATGCAAAAAACGCGGCAAAACTCGCGGCGACGTTCATTCGCAGCATTCAAAAAACCGACACCTTCCGCATGCTTGATTGATGGCCGGTATTTGACGGCAGACCAATTTGGGGGCACAGGGAGGTATGATGTTCTGGGAACACCATACGGAGCCCCTTGCCTCGGGAAGGGTTTTCGCGGGCCGGGTCTTCCAGCAATTCCTGCTGGCCCTGGCGCTTGTTGTTTTTGCCATCGGCGTGGGGCTCGCGGGATACATGGGAATCGGAAAACTCAACTGGGTGGATGCTTTCTTGGAGAGTTGCATGCTGCTCAGCGGCGCTGGCCCTCTCTACACGGAGCGGGCTTCATCGGACGCCTTGAAGATTTTTTCCTCGTTCTACTGCCTCTTCGGAACACTCGTGGTGGTGGTCACGGTCGGCTTGCTTGCCTCGCCCGTTGTGCACCGGATTTTACACCGCGTTCACTTCACGCATTCGAAGCCATGAGCCTTGCCCGTGCGGGCACTACTTGCCGGAAGCGGGTCTTTTTTTGATGAACTCGATAACGGCTGCGACGACCTGATCCATGGAAATCTCCTCCATGCAACGGAAGTCGATCGGGCACTCGCGGAGGAAGCAGGGACTGCACTCGACCTTTTGACGGATCACTCTGCTGCGAGGGCTGCGCGGTCCGGTGAGGGCTGGTTCGGTGGAGCCAAAAAGGGCGACAAGCGGCGTGCCGATGAAGTCGGCGAGGTGCATGGTGCCGGTGTCATTGGTCAGGAGACCGCTCAATTTGCCGAGTAAATCCATCAACTCGCCGAGCGTGGTTTTTCCAGTCAGGTCGGTGACATTGGGAAGGCCGTTTGAAATCTCACGGGCGAGCGGGGAATCGGCCGCCGTGCCAAGAACGACCCAGCTGCAATCGACTTGTTCGTTCACCTGCTGGACGAGCATGCGAAACTTGTAGGCCGGCCAGCGTTTGGCGGATCCGTATTCCGCACCGGGGCAGATGCCGATGACGCGCTCCTTGCCGGCAGGTTTCCAGAGGGAAACCGTAGGCGGCATCGCTTCCGCTCCGCAACGAACCGCGATGTGCCAGTAGCGGTCGGCGTGATGAAGCGGAGTGGTTGTGCTTTTTTTGCGGGGAACAATGACCTGATCGAGAAGCAGGGAGCGGGAATGCCCTGCATAGCCAACGCGGCGGCGGATGCCGGCAAGCCAGACTTCGAGAGCAGACCGCAGGGAATTCGGCAGAAGCACAGCGGCTTCGAATTGGCCACGGAGTTTCGCGGCCGTGGCAAAAAGAGATTCGCCAGACTCGATACCAATGACCTCGTCGACATCCCCCACCCGCTGCCAGAGACCGGCGAGCTTTTGCGGGCAGAGGATGGACACCCGCGAGTCGGGGCGTCCGAGTTTGAAAGCGCGAACGGCGGGAATCGCCATGACGGCGTCGCCCAGCCAGTTCGGGGAACGGACAACGATGCGGAAAGGCGAGGGATCAGGCTCCGTGGGTGGTTGATAGATCCCGCGTTTGGCTTCGTTGATGAGGAAATTCGGCAGAGGGGTCTTCCAGCGGTTGTGCACCCAGAACCAGTCGGCGGGCGAGACGCGGATTTGTTTTTCGAGGGCCTTGTTGATGTCCAGCGTCAATTGCTCGGGATTGTTCGCAGACCATGGGACTTCCGGGCTGAGCACCACGCGCCAACGCGCGAAACCCGTTGTGTAGATGGCCGCAGGGATCACGGCGGCATTCGTGCGGATGGCGAGCGTGGCGGAGAGTGGCGATGTCGAGCAAAGGCGATTGAAAAATGGCGTCCAGACGCCGCTGTTTCCAGCGTGTTGATCCACGAGAACGCCGAGAATGCCGGGTTCGCGGAGCAGCGCCAGCGCGCCTTGGAAGCCGGCCTTGCGGTCGAATGTCTGAACTCCCAGCCTGCGGCGGTCGCGGTTCACAAGGTCGTCGACCAGTTTGTTGTGGAGCGCTTGATAGACCGTTCCGAAATGGGCCTCCGGAACTTGGAAAACCAATTGGGCGTAGAGTTCCCAATTCCCGATGTGATTGATAGCGAGAAGCACGGGGCGATCCTTGGCGATGTTTTTGCGGATGGCGTCGAGATTTTCGATATGGGCGATACGCTCGATTTCCTTTTGGGAAAGGGTTGGAATTTTGATCGCGCTCGCGACATTGGCTCCCAAGGTCGTGAAATGCTTGAAGGTGAGTTCACGAATCGCTGCGGGTGACATTTCCCTGCCAAAAGCCACCGTGAGATTTTCCCTTGCGAGGCGACGGTAGCCGGGCAGGATGAGCCACAGCAAAGCGCCCACCGCCTGACCCAAAACGAAACACACGGAGAGCGGCAGGAGTCGGATAAACCCGAGGGCGGCCAATGCCAAAATGTAAACCAGACGATCTGCCATGACGGACACTTTATCTAACGGGAATCCCACGCCGACGGAAACCAATTCCATTCAACCGGGAGGCATCGTGGGCATACTCGGAGGCGGGCAACTCGGCCGCATGTTGGCCATCGCCGCGCGCCGCATGGGCTACCGCGTGCACGCCTACGAGCCCCAACCGGACTGCCCCGCAGGGCAGATTTGCGATGTCGAAGTGAATGCCCCCTACACAGATTCCGCCTCTCTGAGGGCTTTTGCCGAGGGGGTGGATGTCATTTCCTTTGAATTCGAAAACATCCCCCGCTCCGCCGTGGAGGCGGTGGAGGAACTTCGCCCGGTGAGACCGCGTGGCGAGGTGCTGCACATTTGTCAGAACCGCGAGCGGGAAAAAACTTTCCTTCAAGCGAATGGCTTCCCCTGCGCGCCCTTCCGCGTGGTGGATTCCGCATCCAGTTTGCGCGAGGCACTTGCCGAAATCGCCACGCCTGCGGTGCTGAAGACGGCGGATTTTGGCTACGATGGAAAGGGACAAGTCAAACTCACCGGCGAGGTCGATGTGGAAGCCGTCTGGAAGCAATTCGGAGCGCCTCGAGGGGTTCTTGAGAAGTGGATTCCTTTCCAAGCCGAGCTTTCGGTCGTTTGCGCCCGGGGACTGGATGGCACGATCGCGGCATTTCCTGCGTCGGAGAACATTCACACCAACCACATTCTCGACCTCTCGATCGTCCCTGCGCGTTTTTCGCAAGCGGTGCTTCAGAAGGCGGAGAGCCTCGCCTCGGAGATCACCCGCACGCTCGATGTCGTCGGTCTCCTCGCTGTGGAGTTCTTTTTGACAGCGGAAGGTGAACTGCTGGTGAACGAACTCGCACCGCGTCCACACAACTCGGGACACTTCACTTTCGACGCCTGCGTGACCAGCCAGTTTGAACAACAACTCCGCGCTGTATGCGGTCTGCCACTGGGCTCGCCGGATTTGCTTCGACCAGTGGTGATGTGGAATATCCTGGGCGACCTCTGGAAAAACGGATCGCCGGATTGGACAACCGTGCTGGCAGATTCACGCGCCAAGCTTCACCTCTACGGAAAATCCGAGGCGCGTCCGGGTCGCAAAATGGGGCATGTGTGCCTCATGGCCGATACGGTCGAAGAAGCCTTGGCGGGTATCGAAAAATTGAAAGCGGCTGTTTCACCGAAAGCCTGACTCTCAAGCGGAGACACCGATCTTTTCAAGCAACCGGGGAATGTCGATGTGGCGGGCCACGAGGTCCTGAACGCTCTCGATCTTATGGGTGTCGCCAGGCTGGATTTTGATGGTGAGCGAGAGGATGCGCTGCGCGATCGTGTAGCTGTCCATCGCCGAAAAAACAACCGGCAGCCTGGTTTCCTCCAGCATTTTCAGCAGCGAGGAATGGGGCTTGAGATCATCCGAGAGGATCAAACCGCAGAGTTTTTTATCACTCGGAGCCGACACCTCCCCGATGGCTGCGAGAACGATGTCCTCGCGGTCGCCGGGAACAATGAGCAGCGTGCCGTCGGCCAGTTTGCGGCTGATATTGGCCGAACTCACCGCGCCCATCACGACATCCGACGCCTGGTTTCGGGCGAACCTCGCATTGCAATGGAAGGTGCCGTGAATTGTTTCCGAGATTTGATAGAGGGATGGCTCGGCGAGCATTTTCTGAACCGGCATGACACCCAGAAGTTCGAGTCCAAGCCGTGCGAAACCACGCCGCGCAAAATCCGCCGTCTGCTCCATTTTGGAAGCGAGCACCTTGTTCATGACGACGCCCACCACCTCCACGCCTTCGCGCTCGAAGAGGGCCTTGTTGAGCGCACCCTCATCGATGGGAAGTCCAATGCCGCCCGGCACGACAAGCAGAACCTTGCTCGCAAGGATGCGGGCCACAGTGGCATTCGACAGGTCAAAGACGGACCCCACACCCGCATGGCCACTGCCTTCAATAATGGTGAAATCCTTTTCCCAACTGGCGCGATCGAAGGAACGCTGAATGCGCCTCACCAGCGCATCGTGGTTCGCCTCGTTGATGTATCGGCGCGTGAAATCCGGCTCGATGGTGATGGGACTCATATCCTCGATGGGCACGAGCGTTTCATAGACGCTTTTTATGAGGATGCTGTCCTCGTCGATCCGGCGTCCATCGACCTCCGTGAAATGCTGCCCCACGGGCTTGATGTATCCAATCCGGGGGAACCGCTGACGCAGGGCCGCGTAGAGACCGACGGATGTCGTGGTCTTGCCGGTATCCTGCTCGGTGGCGGCAATGAAAATGCGGGGCGTGACCGTGTTCACGGGCTCAATCCGCATCTTCGTCGGGCGGATAAAGTTTGCGATATTCGATGGCCTGTAGGGCGACTATGGCAGCCATGCAAAGGATTTCCTCGGCGGTGGCGCCTCGCGGCAAATCAGCTGCGGGGCGGGTGAATCCCATAAAAATCTGCCCGTAGGTGTTGGAGTCCGCAAAAAGGCGGGTCAGCTTGACGGCAATGTTGCCGCTGTTGAGGTCGGGGAAGATCAAAACATTTGCCCGCCCGCCCACATGGCTTTCGCCGATTTTAATTTCGGAGAGGGCGGGCTCAAGGGCCGCATCGGCCTGCATTTCGCCATCAATCGTCATATCGGCACCGGATTTTTCCGCAATGTGGCGCGCGAGGGCCACAGCTCCCGCCACTTTTTCTGTCGAGGCCGTGCGGGCGCTGCCTTTTGTGGAAAAGCTCAGCAAGGCAATGCGCGGGCGGTGTCCAAAGACCTGCCGAGCGAGCAGTCCTGCTTGAACGGTGATCGTTGCGAGCTGCGACATCGTGGGATCCGGGACCACGCCGGTGTCGGCGAAAAACAAGACCCCGTCATCGCCGTATGGGCGGTTGAGCAATTCGACAATCGTGCAGGACGAAATGACATCCGCAAAAGGCAGTGGCTTCACCAGATGAAGCATCGGTCGCAGCAAGGCGCCTCCAGAGGCGCTGGCTCCACCAGCGAGGGCGTCGGCCAGGCCATATTGAACCATCATGGCCGCAAAATAATTCGGCCGCACCATGAGGGCTCGACTGTCTTTCAACTCGACCTTGCGGTAACGCTCGATGCGCTCCAATCGGCGGCAGAATACAGGAAGTTCGGAGGATTTTTCAGGATTGATGATCGCCACATGGTCGAGGCTGATCGACTCCCTCTGCGCGATTTCCTGAATCACTTCGCGCCGTCCAAGCAGGATCGGTATGCCGAGTTGACTCTGGTAAAAAAGCTCCGCCGCCTTTATCACACGGGGCAACTCGCCGTCCGGAAAAACGACCCGCTTGGGATGTTTCCTGACTTTTTCAAAAATGGATTCAATAAACCTCATGCCCTCTGCGATGGATTTCAAACTGACGAAGAATGCCGGTCGAGACAAGGAGAACATCCGCCCCGCTGGTTCACTGCGAGCGCGCGGGCGGACCGTGAACCTCCTGCGCAGGCCACTCCTCATGGGAATCCTCAATATCAACGACGATTCGTTTTCCTCGGATGGAAAAATCGACACCGACTGGGCGATCTCCCGTGCCGTGGAAATGGTCGCCGAGGGCGCGGACATCATCGATGTGGGCGGCGAAAGTGCCCGGACCAACAGGGGGGCGATCAGCGAGGAGGAGGAACTCCGGCGCGTCGGGCCGTTTCTGGAGAAATTCCAAGACGCCGTGAAAAAGGCCACCCCCCGCGATGAGAATCAACTCTTTCCGCCGCTGCTTTCCCTGAACACCTGGCGTCCTGCGGTGATCGAGGGCGCTTTGGAGGCGGGCTTCGACATTCTGAACGACATGAGCGCCCTCCCCGACGCTACGAATGCGCGTCTCTGCGCAAAGATCGGGGCTGCGCTTTTGATCATGCACTCGCGCGGCGAACCCAAGGTGCGACACACGCATGTGACCTACCCGGATGTCATGAGCGAACTGCTCGAATTCTTTGAAAAAAAAATCGCTCTGGCCATCGAGGCGGGCATCCCGCGCGAGTCGTTGATTCTTGATCCGGGCATCGATTTTGCGAAGCAGGTGGATGACAACCTGCGCATCTTCCGGGAACTCGGGCGACTCACCGAACAAGGACTGCCTGTGCTTTTACCCGTCTCCCGCAAGAGCGTGATCGGGCGTGTGCTGGGAATCGAAAAACCGGCCGAGCGCGATGCGGGAACAATTGCCTGCATCGTGGCGGGCACTCTTCGTGGCGCGGCCATTTTCCGCGTGCACAATGTCTCTGCGGCATGGTTCGCCATCCGCGCAGTGGAGGCTTTGAAGTGAGGAGTGCCATCCTGCTGTGCCTCCGGATCGCGCTGGCAGGAGTGTTTTTTTACGCCGGAGCGGTGAAGGCCGGGGCGAGTCAGGAATTTGCTGTTGCACTTCTGCCTTTCACATTTGTCCCTCCGAATTGGACGCTACCACTCGCGCTGGGTCTGGCTTGGATGGAAATCCTTGCCGCGATTTTTCTGCTTCTACCGCGCATTTTTCCTCTCGGAGCCGCCTTGGTCTCCGGGTTGTGCGTGCTGTTTATCGGCGTTCTCACTTGGGCTTTGTGGAATGGCATTATTGTAAGCTGCGGTTGCTTCGGAGCGGATGATTCACCGTCAGCTTGGAAAATGTGGCTGGCCATCGGGCGCGATATCCTCCTCCTGGCCGCAGCCGCAGCGATCCTTGTGCTGCCCCACATTGGGAAGAACACTTGATCATCGCTCCGCTTGCGTGAGGGCGTGTGGATGTTAGTTTCCGTGTGTGAACAAGTCCGCAATCCCTGTGCAGATCCGCGCGCTCATTCCCACAAATGCGGGAACCGCCGTGTTTCTGGGAAACGATGAAAAAATCTTCACCATCTACATCGACCAGGCCATTGGCGCGGCGATAAGCCTCTACCTCAACAATGCCCAAAAAGAACGCCCCCTCACCCACGACCTTCTGGCCAATGTCCTCACCTCCCTCGGCGCAAAGGTCGAACGGATCGTCATCAATGATTTTCGAAACGGCATCTACTACGGGCGTTTGATCATCACGGCGGAAAACGAACTTCAGCAGCGCAAGATCATTGAACTCGACGCACGGTCCAGTGATTGCATGGCCATGGCCGCGCTTCAAAAGTCGCCGATCTATGTCAGCGGCCTGGTATGGGACGAAGTGGAGGATATGACCCCCCTCCTTGAGCGCCTCCAGCAAGGCGAGGAAGGCACTGAAGGCGGGACGGAAAAAGAGGAGGAGTAAAAATTCTTCGCCGGGCAGCCTGCTCCGGAATTAGCTCCCTGTGCCGATGTAGCGGGCATGGTAGCCGCCAAAATCTCCCATCTCACCAACTGGCGGCACCGAGCGCATGTCGTAGACGGTGTCACTGACGATTGTGCCGCTGTGAATGTCGTAGACCATGACTTGCGCCTTGCCTTGGGTGCGGAAATCCTCGGTGCGAACGGCGATGAAGCGGACGGATTTTTTGGAATACTCGCCCGTGCGTGCCACATAGTCCCTCGCGCGATCCTCGGCGACTTGGCGCTGACGCTTGGTCGCTTGATTTCGAGAGAGCAGATAAGCCCCTCCACCGGCAGCAAGGGCGGCTCCGGCTGTGACAGGAATGGTCACGGCGGGATTCACCCCGGTTAGCGCGAGCGGGAGACCAACCGCAAGACCCGTGGCCACGCCCGCAACGGCGGCATTCTCACCGGGAGTGAGATTGGAGCAACCGCTCAGGGCGAGCGATGCGGCAACGGGAAGGCAAAGCAAACGGACCGGCATGGAAGAAATTTTCATACGGGGAAAAAGTAGGCAGGGATTTTTGAAAAACAAGGTCGGCCATGTGCGTAAATCTCGCCTGGAATTCCAACGAGAACTCGCCGCTTGCGGCAGGGGGCGTTTCGTTGATTAATGAAGAGGTCTTCGCCAATCCACCGCATGGGTTTTTCCAATTTCTTCCATCAAGCCATCACCAGCAAATCGCCCACCCTGCGGGCCTTCGAATCCCTGCTGGAGCCGATGAATGATGCCTTACTGGAGTCCCTCGCCGCCCGCTCGGCGGCCGTGACGCGAAGACACTTCGGCCGCACGATGAGGCTCTTCGCCCCGCTCTACCTGTCGAACGAGTGCATCAACTCCTGCGCCTACTGTGGATTTTCCCGTGAGAATGCCATTCAGCGCGTCACACTCGAGATCGAACAAGTCGCCGCCGAGGCGAGGCATCTCACCGAGGAGGGCTTTCGCAACATCCTGCTCGTGGCGGGCGAGCATCCGAAATTTGTCTCCGGCCCCTATCTGGAAATGTGTATGGCGCGCCTGCGTCCGCTGGTTCCCGCCCTCTCGATAGAAGTCGCGCCGATGGAAACCGCAGACTACCTGCCAATCGTGCGCGCCGGAGCCGAGGGACTCGTGGTTTACCAAGAGACCTACCATCGCGAAACCTATCCCAAGGTTCACCTCGCTGGGCCCAAGAAAGATTTCGATTGGCGGCTGGATTGCCCCGAGCGGGGATACGATGCGGGATTCCGCCGCCTTGGCGTGGGAGCGCTTTTTGGATTGGCCGATTGGCGCTACGAGGCTGTCGCACTTGCCGCACACCTGGAATACCTCCAGGGCGTCTGCTGGAAGGCCCAACTCCCAGTCAGCATGCCGCGACTTCGCCCGGCTGCCGGCGAATTTGAGCCGACACATCCCCTCCCCGACCGCGAATTTATCCAACTCCTCTGCGCGCTGCGTGTCACATTTCCAGCGATCGGCATCGTTTTGAGCACGCGCGAACCCGCTCCCCTGCGCGACCTCATCGCGCCACTTGGTGTGACCATGATGAGCGCCGGAAGCCATACCGAACCCGGCGGCTACACCGGCCAGGGCCGCGAGGCACTTCATCTCACCGTGAAGGGCAAAATTGTGCCCGACAGCGGTGCAGAAGCAGCCACGGAACAGTTCTCCATCTCCGACGACCGGGATCCCCGCACAGTCCAAAGCGTCCTTCATCGCATGGGGCTCGAACCCGTCTGGAAAGATTGGGATGAAGCGATTCTCGGCGCGGTATGAAAATTCTGATCAATGGCGAGGCGCGCCAATTCGCGCAGTCAAAAACCATCACAGACCTCGTTGCCGACCTTCGTCTCGAGCCAAAGATGGTCCTCATCGAGCACAATGGCACAGCGCTCCACCGCAGCGAGTGGAGCACCTGCATCCTCTCGGAGAGCGACCGTGTCGAGATTCTTCAGGTAGCTGCCGGCGGGTAATTCAGAAGCGCTGCAGCCACTCCTCGCTTGTCCGCGACTTCCCTGAGCGCGCCGTTAGGAAGAAGGATTCCGAACCCCTCGCCATAAGCCGCCCCATTCACCACGCAGGCATCGGTGCGGCACTCGCGAATCTGCGCTTGCCCCTTTGCAAGAGCCGCAGACCTGTCGCCGTCCAACTCGTATTTCCATCCCACGATGAACGCCCCGGGAAACCACTCCCTCAAACGGGGCAGGATTTTTGGCGCAGGCTCAAGGTGCAGGGTGAGCGCTCCATCGCGCGTGGGGATTTTTTTCATCCCAGCAGCACCTTCGATGGATGCGACCTGAAAATCACAAAGTGCGGCGGCGTGAAAAATCGCTTTCGGCACGGCAGGCAGTCTTTGAAACAAGGCGGCCAGCGAGTCGTTTGTGGAAAACACACGGACATCGATGCCTGCGAGTGCAGGAAATGTGCTCCCCTCCCCGAGCAGGCAAATCACCTCCCACCCAGCCTCCTGCAATGCTTGGGAGAGAATCGCACCGATTTCACCCGTCGCAAAATTCGTAATACGCCGCACCGAGTCGATCGGCGCCGAAGCCGGACCACAAGTGACCACAGCGAGAGGATTGGAAGGTTGGAAGTGCATTCGGCAGGAGTTTTGTCTCGGTGGCCTGCTCTGCCTTCAACCCGGCTTCAATGCCGGAAATGCCGCGTTCCCGTGAAGACCATGGCCACGCCTTTTTCATTCGC
>JBJTGE010000112.1:0-2579 GCA_046093785.1 Spartobacteria bacterium | reverse complement strand
GAGTAACCGAGTTCGAGCAGGATTTTTTCCGAGGAGATGGGGTAGGAGCGGTTGTCGTCCGTGGGTGTGTGGGCGATCTCGACATGGGGGCCGACGATGTCGCGGACTTTCTCGGCGATAGCGTCGAGGGAGAGATTT
Source organism: Spartobacteria bacterium (assembly GCA_046093785.1). Taxonomy (GTDB): domain Bacteria; phylum Verrucomicrobiota; class Verrucomicrobiia; order Chthoniobacterales; family Terrimicrobiaceae; genus UBA967. The sequence goes on along the minus strand of JBJTGE010000112.1, from coordinate 2,441 downwards.
TGGTAGCCGGCATTGAAGACCTTGCCATCAATCTGGGCAGCGGGCAGGGCGAGGCATTTCACATAAAGTTCGGCACAGTCGCGGACATGGAAATTGGGCCGAAGCTGACTGCCGCCGAAGACGGTGATTTTGCCTTTGTTGACGGCGCGGTTAGTGAGGATATTAACCGAGAGATCGAGGCGCAGGCGTGGTGACCATCCGCAGACAGTGGCCGGGCGGAGGGTGAGTGTGGTGAAGCCCGGGGATCGGCGTTTTTCGAGTTCGTCCTCACACATGGCTTTGAATCGGGAATAATCGGTGAGCGGTTCCCGTGGCAGGTCCTCGGTGACATTCTGTTCCTCCTTCACCCCATAGACACTGGAGGACGAGGCGTAGATGAATCGGCGAACGCCGCTATCCTTGGCGATATCCACAAGCGGCATGAATGCATCGTAATTGATCGAGCGGCCGAGAGAGGGATCGAGTTCGAAACTGGGGTCGTTTGAGATGCAGGCGAGGTGAATGACGGCGTCTGTGCCAGCGAGGGATTTTTTGAGGAGTGTGGTGTCGCGGAGATCGCCTTCGATGAGTTCGAGATGTGGTCGCTGTGTGGCGGGGATACCCTCGAAGACCTGCTTGCCGTAAATGAAGAGGTCGAGGACACGGACGCGGTAGCCGGCTTCGAGAAGAAGTGGCACGAGCACGGAGCCGACATAGCCGCCTCCGCCGGTAACGAGAATGGTGTTGAGTTCGGGATTTTTCATGAGCAAATTCGAAGCACGGGAAAAAAGGTTAATTTGTTTCAAAAGGGTTGATCAGCGGGATTCCTGCGTTCTTGAAGTCACTCGTGTTTCGTGTGGCCAAGGCGAGGTTGTGGGCTATTGCGGAAGCTGCTATGAGACTGTCTTTAATCGGCATGGAGAGCCCTCTTGAGCGGAGCTTGGCGAGAAGTTGGGCCCATGCCGTTGCGGCCGCGGAGTCGAAGTCGAGGCAAAGAGCTGTGGAGCGGATTTTTTCAAACCAAAGCTGAAGGCCTTTTTTTCTTTTGCCTAAGGGGAGGAGGAGAATTCCGAATTCGAGTTCGCCTAGAATGACCGGGGTCACGGCAAGGTGTCCCTCATTGAGGCGCAACCATTCCACAACCTGAGGTGCGGGCTCTAATTTGGTGGGCTCACTGAGAAGATTGGCGTCGGCAATGAACTTCACAGTGTGTCCGTGGATTCCGAGGGGATCGGCTCAAACCAGCCCTTCACAGGGCAGGATGCGAGAAGATCGACCAAACCTCGATTGGGTGGCGGAGATTTGCGAGTGAGTAGGTATTTTCCGGAATCCACACGCTCGATTTCAAATGACTCACCGCTACGGAGCCGGTCAAGCTGCCGTATGGGTGATGGAAGAACGAGCTGCCCTTTACTGGAAAGCATGGTTGTCATGAAAAGTAAGATAGTTTCTTACATCGACAAGTCAATCTGAGAGCAGTGCCTTTTTTTTCATGAAGTGTGGCCGAGGTGTTTGAACCAATCTGCCGTGGCTTGCGCAATGGATTGCTCGTTCCAGAGAGGGGCATCCCGCCAGTCGTCGATGACATCGAGCATTCGGGAAACCCCCTGTTCAAGAGTCACAGAGGGAGACCAACCTATAAGGGAGCGGATTTTTGAGGTGTCGGCAAAGGTGCAGTCTGGCTCGCCCGGACGCCGAGGGATGAATGTTTTTTCTCCCCCAAGAAGATCAACAAGCTGGTTGACAGGGTAGCTGTGGCCGGAGCCGACATTCAAAATCTCGCCTTGAGCGTTCGATTTTGCTGCAGCCAAAAAAGCAGAGGCGACATCTGAGACGAAGGTAAAGTCGCGCGTTTGCGTGCCGTCGACGCCAACAGTGAACGGCACTCCGGCAAGTTTTTGGCGGAGAAAAACACCAAACACAGCGCCATAAGCGCCTGTGGTGCGGCTACGCGGTCCATAGACATTAAATAGGCGGAGCGAAAGCGTCGGGAGCTGATAAACGCGGTGCCAGTGCATGACGAGTTCCTCACCCATGAGCTTGGTGAGAGCGTATGGGTGCTCCGGCTTGCAGGGCGTGGACTCGGGGGTGGGATAGATATGCGGAATGCCGTAACAAGTCGAACTGGCCGTATAAAGAAAACGCTTCACTCCAAGCTCGCGGGCAAGCTGCAATGCACGGAATGTGCCGTCCACATTGACTTGAAAGTAATCCTCTGGATTGACGATGGACGGCACAAGATCGGCGCGTCCAGCCAAGTGGAAAAACCAGTCGCACTGCGTGAATGGCAAATCTGATTTCGACAAGGAGCGGATGTCTTTTTCGAGAAAACGAAATCCAGCCTGAGTGCGCGCAGCATCGAGGTTTTTCAAGCGCCCGGTGCTCAGATCATCAATGCCCAGAACCTCGTGCCCATCCGCGAGAAGCGCGTCCACAAGGTGACTGCCGATAAAACCTAACGC
>JBJTGE010000111.1:0-3434 GCA_046093785.1 Spartobacteria bacterium | reverse complement strand
TACCAAGGCGGCTTCCGCCGCGCAAATCGGACGGCGACGGCGCGCCTTCCCTACCTTGGGGGAACGAGCGCGCTCGGCGAGCGGTGCGAAAGCACCCTCGTGAATTTTTGGTAGGGACGCCGCACCGTCGGAGTCCCAAGTTTCAGGCGCGAAGACGCCGTTTCTTTGTTCAAAGGCGGCTCCCGCCAAGAAAGTCGGACGGCGACGGCCTCCGGCTCGTGGCCTACGCCTCGGAGAGCGCGCCAATCTTCACGCCGTAATCCTGAAGGAGTATCCGTCCCTTGGGGAACGAGCGCGCTGCCGCGCGGCGTGCGGTGCGGAAGCACCTTGTGAAAAAAATGGACGCCGCGTCGCAGGCGGTGGATTTTGCGGGATTAATTTCTTTCCCCCGGTCGTCCACTGGTATCGGGAAACTCGCAGGGGATCATGTGGCGGCCGTTGCGGCGATGGGTGGAGAAGTCGCTCCGGTCGATCGTCCAAATGCGGGACTTCGGAAAGAGTTCCGCCATCCGCACGAGGCAGGCATCCGCAAGATCCATCGGACGGTCGGCATATTTCGTGGCGAGTGCCAGCACGGCGGGCAACTCTTTTTCCAGAACAAAACCGGGATCGAGCACCAAATCTCCCCGCGCAACCAAGCGCAGGAGGCCTGTGGGTTCAGGAAAAAAACTGCCCGCCTCGGCGAGAACCGCATCGCAGGTGAAAAACGGTGCCTGCGCGCGAAAGGCCGCGACCGCCCAGGAGTGAAACGGATCGTTGCGATGGAAAAAGGCCACGATCAGTCCGGTATCGGCGATTTCCTTCACCGGCTTGTGGCGGCCCGGGCGCGCAGGCGCTCGCGGGTGGAGTCGTTTGTGGCTGGCCCGGTGTCGCCTTGGTAAAGGCCGACGAGGTCCTCGGACGCGAAAACGCGGGGGAGTTTACCGCGAGCCCCGGAAAGGTCGTCTTCGATGAGGGAACGGACATATTTGGCACGATCCAGCCCCAACCGCATGGCGCGAGCCTCCGCCTTGTCGTGTAATCCCGCAGGAAGGCGGACCGTTAAAATTTTAGTCATACAAAAACGAATACGCGCATGGTCGCGTTTGTCAAAACATGAGATCGGACACAATCGGCTCGGCAGCGCCCATCGAAAATCCAAGGGACGCCGCGCCTTCCCTGCTACCTCGGGGGGAACGAGCGCGCTGTCGCGCGGCGTGCGGTGCGGCAGCACCTCGTGAAATTTTGGTAGCCGCGCCGCCGGGGTCCCAAGCCTCAGGCGCGAAGACGCCGTCTCGTGATACAAAGGCGGCTCCCGCCACGCAAGTCGGACGGCGACGGCGCGCCATCCCTACCTTGCATAAACGAGCGCGCTGCCGCGCGGAGAGGGGAGAGCGACCGTCCCGGTTGCTTGGGCGCGGGGCGTTGTTGTGAGTCGATGAGGCTGCCTCGCCAACGCCCATTGCACTCAACCCGCAACTGCATGCTTTTTTAAACGCAATAGCCACGAGAAATTCTTATTGCGGCAGGCCAATTAGTGGCACAGATTGATCGCAATTCACCCTCGATATCCTTTCCCTCAATATGCTTAATAAATCTAGCCCTCTCAATCTTCTCTTCCGCGCAGCGCTCGGTTTGGCGCTTCTTTCTTTCACCTCCATCGGCAATGCCCAAGAACTCAACCCTGCCGATATGAAGCGCGGGGCGATCATTATCACGGATGTCCAAGGCAAGGCGATGATCACCAAGCCAGGTGCCACAGAGGGAAAAAGTGCCTCAAAGGGTCAGGCCTTGCAGCAAGGTGAAAAAGTTACCACGGAAAAAAACTCCGCTGTTTCGCTGGCGTTTGAAAACGGCTCGGTGATTCAGGTTGAATCCGACTCGAGCTTTGTTGTGGAGGAGTTTCTTCAGGCACCGTGGGAGGTTTCGGAGCAGGCCTTGAAAGAAATGAAAACGGAGCCGAGCAACTCCAAATTGTCCACATATCTTGAATACGGGGATGTCACATCGGGGGTTAAAAAATTGAAACCCGGCTCCAGTCTCACGGTCAACACACCTCTCGGCACGGCCGGAATTCGCGGCACGGAATTCAAAGTCGGACTTCAGAGGGATGCAAAAGGCGGTTCCAAAGGTCTCAGTGTGGCCGTTGCGTCAGGCGAGGTTGCGGTGGCCACAAAGGGAGGCGCAGCCACCTCGGTGAAGGGTGGATTTTCCACCAGTGTCAGCGTGACTCCGGGCGCCAATGGTCAAGCGGCCTCAATAAGCCAACCGACCACGACCCAAATTCCCTCCGAGTCGAGCCTTTCGATTTTGCAATCGGTGAAAAGTCAGCAGGAATCAGCGGCACGGGTTGTAACAACCACTCTGCTGCAGAGCGCGACTGCGGTAGGCTCCGGGCTGAGCGCAAACCAAAAGAGCACGATTGAGGATGCAGCCGAGATTGGCAAAGAGGCCCTCGTGAAAACTGTGGAGCAACTCTCGGCCGAGAAAAGATCCTCGGCACCGGAGATTGCCGCACTCGCCACGAATCTTGTCCCATCTGCCGCTGCGGAAATCGCCGGAGCAGCCGCCACCGGAGCCCCCTCATTCGCTCCTCAAATTGCTGGAGCAGTGGCATCCATAGCTCCCGCCTTCGCCTCGCAAATCGCAACAAGCGTGGCCAAGGCCGCGCCCGACACCGCGCCAAGAGTGGCCGCAGTTGTCGCCTCCACCACCCCATCCCAAGCCCCTCAAATTGCGGCAACCGTGGCCGCAGCCCTCCCCGATTCCGCCTCAGCGATCGCACGCAGCGTGGCACAAGCCCAACCCCAACAATCCGAACAAATCTCAAGTCAAACCTCCCAAGCCGTTCCCGAAGCGGCCGCCGCCATCGCATCCGAAGTTCAAGCTCAATCCCAAGCCCAAGGCGAAGGGACAGGCACAGCAGGACAAGCCAGCAAAGTGGAACCTCCGCCGGTGATTCCAACGAATCCGGTCCAGCCGCCGCCGCCTGCGCCATCGCCATCGCCAACATCGACTCCTAAGCCATCAGCACCGATACCGCAGCCAAACGCAACTCCAAACCCAACTCCGATAAAATCCTGGACTATTCAGGAGTTTTTTAATGCAATAAATGAGGCAAGCGATCAGGAGATCTTAAACGCTTTGAAACTGCAGCCTGAGCAACTGACCACCGCAAAAGATTTATTTCAAAAAATTACCCCAGAAGAATTTGAAAGCTGGACTCGAAATTATTTTGATCAAAACCATAGCGAGCTAGATTTGGATGTCACTTTTGAAGAGTTAAATATAAAAAGCTTGAGCGACTTTGGTAAGTTAATTGATGAAATTGAGTTGGATAGGGAGAAATTTATCCAGTTTTTAGAAAGCAACGCTAACCCGCCACCTCCTACTCCTACTCCTACTCCTACTCCTACTCCGACTCCGACTCCAAATCCCAGCAACGGGTGATACCA
>JBJTGE010000110.1:0-6504 GCA_046093785.1 Spartobacteria bacterium | reverse complement strand
CAGCAAGCAATCGTGGGTGGCAAGGTCGGCCAGTGGTCGAAGAAGACAAAGCTTCTGAAAGTTCAACCGCCGGATGCGGAAAACCGCACGTCCGGTGGTGTGGGAGCCCTGGCGGGCTAAATCCCGTCAGGGCCACCCGATTCAATTGGCATGAAACGCGCTGCCGCGCGGGTTTTGTAGCGGCGTCTCTATGAGCGCCGAGGGTGAGGCAGAGACGCCGCTTTGCGGCTGAAATTTGGGACCCCGACGGCGCGGCGTCCCTATCAATTGGCGCGAATCGCGCTGCCGCGCGGGGTGCGTCAAATTTATCGCTGATCGAATGTCGATGGTGTTGCTGGAGGAAATCTGCGTGTGCGGGTGTTCAGGTTTTTTCGATGTTCTGAACCGAGCGGAGGCTGACATCGCCGATTTCGAGGTCGAGGGCTTTGGCGGCGGTGCGGAGGAAGCGTTCGGTGGCGTCGGTGAGGGCGACATCGAGTTTGCCGAGGCGTTCGGGTGGGGCGTTGAGGGTGTTTTTTTCGAGGAGGGCCTTGACGGCCAGGGCGCAGTTTTCGGCCGAGTCCACGAGTGTCACGGCGGGGCCTGCGGTGCGGGCTATGGCTTCGCGCAGGAGCGGGTAGTGCGTGCAGCCCAGGACGAGCGTGTCGATGCCTGCGGAGAGGAGCGGAGCGAGGTAGCGGGCGAGCATGAGGTCGGTTACCTTGTCCTCGAACATGCCTTCCTCGATGAGCGGGACAAGCAAGGGACACGCGACGCTGATGACCCGGATGTCGGCGTCGAGGGAGTTGATGGCGTGTTCGTAGGCGCCGCTGGAAATGGTGGCGCGGGTGCCGATGACTCCGACGGTTTTGTTTTTTGTCGAAGCGACGGCTGCCGCAGCTCCCGGGGCGACGACGCCTTGCACGGGAACTTTGAACATTTCCTTCATGCGGGGAACGGCGAGGGCGGATGCGGTGTTGCAGGCGACGATGATGATCTTGGCGCGCTCGGCAAGGAGGAGTCCGCCGATTTCGATGCTGTAGCGTTCGACGGTGCGGCGGCTTTTCCCGCCGTAGGGGACGCGGGCTGTGTCACCGATGTAAAAAATGTTTTCCGAAGGCAGGAGGTTCTGCAGCGCGGCGGCAACGGTCAGGCCGCCGATGCCGGAATCGAAAACTCCGATGGGGTCGCTGGATAGTTCAGTTTGCATCCGGTTTGGTTTGCAGCGGCGTGTAGTCGCCTAGTTTAAGCGAATCGGCGGCGCGTTGCACAGCCTCGTTCAGCATGGGATGCATTCCAAGCGGGGAAACATTCCGGCGCAAGTCGGGGACGGATGTTTTATCGGTGGCGGAGGCGACGGCTGATGGCGCCCGATAACTGGTCTCCCCCGAGACCGCGCTGCGGTAGCGGCCCACGCCCTCGAGGATGGCCCGGGCGAAGGCATCGCGGTAGGCGGGCGTGGCGATGAGTTTGCCATCCACCGGATGGTTCATGAAGCCGCCTTCAAGTAGCACGCCGGGGATACGGATGTCGCGGATCACGACGAAGCGTGCGCGCTTGATGCCCCGGTCGGTGAGGCGCATGTGCCGGAGCATGGAGGAGTGCAGCGCCGTGGCGAGGGCGATATTCTCGGCATCCTGTGCATGGCCGGGGTGTAGCTTCAGGTCGCTGTAGCTGAAATTTTCCTCATCCATCGAGGGCACGCCGCGCGGGGCGAGTGCGAAGGTTTCGATACCCGAGGCGCCGCCCCCACCGCTTTTGTTGAAATGCACGCTCACGAAGACGGCGTTGAGAAACCGGTTGGCAAAGGCGGCGCGGTCCTCGAGCGGAATGAACACATCGCTCGAGCGGGTCAGTCGCACGGTATAGCCATTCTGCTCGAGCAGTCGCTTGGCGCGGAGCACGACATCGAGGGCGGCCTCTTTTTCAATGCCGCGCTGGCCTTTTGCGCCGCTGTCGTGTCCCCCGTGGCCGGCATCCAGGATCACGGTTCGGACGGCGTGGGCGTTTTTAATGAGGCCCGGTCGCATGACGGGTTCGATGATTTTTGTGACATCCATCGCGGAAATGAGAAGCCGCCCGCCCTTCTGCTCCACCGGGAAGCAGAGGATGTATTTCACATTGTTGATGTAAATCTCGCGTGTCCCGGCGCGGCCTCGAATGGTCTTTGAACCTCCACTGAGCGTGAAGGAGGGGCCGTTCACCAGGGGTTCGCGCAGGCGGTAGAACTTGGAAACATCCTCGATCGGCACATGGCGACGTCCCTCGTGCATGATCACCTCCCACGCGCGGGCGGGCATCTGCAGGGCGAGGAGCAACAGGAACAGGCCGAGGAATCGTTTCACGGGGCTTGGTGAGGCGGGAGTGCCCCTTGATCAGGTTCCGGCGCGGGGCCGCATGTGAGGAAAGAGGATGACATCGCGAATGCTCTCGACGCCGGTGAGCATCATGACCAGGCGGTCGATGCCGATACCGATGCCGCCTGAGGGAGGCATGCCGTATTCGAGGGTGGTGAGAAAATCCTCGTCGAGCTTCTGGGTTTCCCCGCCGCTCTGGTGCTCCAAGCGCTCGCGCTGGATATCGGGGTCGTTGAGTTCGGAGTAGCCGGGTGAAATTTCCTGGCCGTTGATGACGAGTTCGTAAACATCGACGACGGACGGATTCGCCGAGTTTTGTTTGGCGAGGGGGACGAGTTCCTTCGGGCAGCGGGTCACGAACAGGGGATTCATGGTTTTCTCCTCCACCAGTTTTTCAAAAACATGCTGGGTGACCTCGAAATCCTCTTGGCAGTGGGTGACATCGATGTGGTTTTCGATGCACCAGGCGCGGCGCTGCTCGGGCGTTCTTTCATACCAGTCCGGCACGAGGCCTTTGATGAGATCGGCGTAGTCGGTGCGGCACCACGGGCGGGTGAGGTCGATTGTCCGGAGGACATGGCCTTGGGCATCCTTGTGCTCGATCTGGAGCGTGCCGCAGACGGTCTGGGCGACATGGCAGACCATTTCCTCGACGAGTTCTGCCATTTTTTCGAAGTCGGCGCAGGCCCAGTAGGCTTCGAGCATGGTGAACTCGGGATTGTGCCGGCGGGAAATGCCTTCGTTGCGGAAGTTGCGGTTGAGTTCGAAAATTTTCGAGAATCCACCCACGAGGAGTCGCTTGAGATAGAGTTCCGGCGCGATGCGGAGATAGAGGTCCACGCCGAGCGCGTTGTGGTGTGTCTTGAAGGGGGCTGCGGCCGCACCTCCAGGCACCGCTTGCATCATGGGTGTCTCGACTTCGATAAAACCACGGTCTTCCAGGAAGCGGCGGATTTCGCGGACGATGGCGATGCGTTTCTGGAAGACTTCCATCGACTCAGGATTAGAGATGAGGTCGAGGTAGCGCTGGCGGTATTTGATTTCGGTGTCCTGAACCCCATGCCACTTGTCTGGGAGGGGTCGCAGGGATTTCGAGAGAACAGTGAAGCTGGTCGCCTTGATGCTTGGCTCGCCGGTTTTGGTGACGAAGGTTTCGCCTTCGACGCCGATGAAGTCGCCGATGTCGAGGTGGTCGAAAACAGCCATCGTCTCCGCGCCGACTTCCTTGGCGTTCAAATAAACCTGCATGCGTCCGGAGCTGTCCGAGAGGTCGATAAAGTGGCTCTTGCCCATGTTGCGATGGGCCGTGATGCGTCCGGCGGTGCGAACTTTTTGTCCCTCGGCAAATGCGGCGCGGATTTGCCCGGGTGAGCCGGTTGTATCGTAGGCTTGGCCGAACGGGTCGATGTCGGCGGCGCGCAGGGCTTCCAGTTTTTGCCTTCGGACGGCAAGGAGTTCGTTTTGGGAATTTTCTTCCATGGCGGTAAATTGACTGCGGTCTTGTCCGGTGGACTTAGACCGGAAAGATGAAATAGAGCGCGGCAGCAGTTGCTGCTATGCCGATGAGTGCCGCTGCGGCGACGGCGAGAGGGCTGAAATCCTTGCCGTTTTTATTGCGCGGGATGGGCGAGGAGCTTGTGAAATTCTCAGGCCGCACGCTCTTGCTGGCAGGGTTTTGTTCCTCGGAAGAAGCGGCCTCTGCTGCGCTGGCGGAGTCTGCGTTTTCCGAGAGGAAAAGGCAGGCCACTGAGCCGAAACGCACTTCGTCGCCGTGTTTGAGAACGGCGCTTTCGATCTTCGAGCTGTTTACAAATGTTCCGTTTGTGGAGTCGAGGTCGCGAACGAAGAAGTTGGCATTCTCAAAAATAATCTCCGCATGCCGACTGCTTACGGAATCGTCCGGAATATGCAGTTGGTTTTCAGAGATGCGACCGACGGATGTTTTTTCCTCCGGCAAGTCGTGCGTGATCTCGGTGCCGTCGGGAAAGAAAATCTGGAGCTTGGCCATGGCGGGATTATTAGGCTGAGGCTTTGGCAGCGGCAACTTCTTTGGCGAACTCGGCGAAGAAGTAGTCCGCATCATGCGGGCCGGGGCAGGCTTCGGGGTGGTATTGAACGCTGAAGGCGCGGTGTTTCAAGTGGCGCAGACCGGCAACCGTGCCGTCATTCAGATTCACATGGGTCACTTCCACATCCTTGGGGAGAGAGTTGGGATCGACGGCATAGCCGTGATTTTGCGAAGTGATGGCGATTTTTCCCGTGCGGAGGTCTTTGACGGGTTGGTTGCCTCCGCGATGGCCGAACTTGAGTTTGAATGTGCTTCCCCCGAGGGCGAGGGCGAGAATCTGGTGGCCAAGGCAGATGCCGAAGAGGGGCTTCCTTCCGATCAGGCCGCGAACGGTTTCGCGCGCGTAGTCGAGGGCTTCGGGATCGCCGGGGCCGTTTGAGAGAAAAACGCCATCCGTTCCCAGAGCGAGCACCTCCTCGGCAGTTGCTGTCGCGGGAAGCACGGTGACATCGAATCCATTCTGCCGGAGCGAGCGGAGGATGTTCTTTTTGATGCCAAAATCCAGCGCGGCGAGCGTGTGGGTGGCGGGAGGCAGGTCGGTGAAGACATTGCCTTTTTCATCGGCATTCACTGCGGTTTCCGAGCCTGGGCGGATGATCCACTCACGACTCAAGCGGCTTTCCTTGTCCCACTGATGTTTTTCGGTGGATGTGACTTCTTTTACGAAATCCACCCCCTCGTAGGAGGCGTTTTTGGCCATTTCCACGGCCTTGGCTGGATCAGTGGTCTCGGTGGTGATGCAGGCCCGCATGGATCCGCGAGTGCGGAGGTGGCGGGTGAGGGCGCGCGTGTCGATGCCTTGAATACCTTGAATGCCGTGTTTTTTCAAATATCCGGCAAGGTCGGAATCCGAGCGCCAATTGCTGACGACCGGGCTGAGTTCTTCGATGACGAATCCGCGCACTTGAGGCTTGTCGCTCTCCATATCGACGCCGTTGACGCCGTAGTTTCCGATTTCCGGATAGGTCATAGCCACGATCTGGCCGCGATAGGATGGGTCGGTGAGAATTTCCTGATATCCGCTCATCGAGGTGTTGAAGCAAACCTCGCCCGTGGCCGTGCCCTCCGCTCCGAAAGACTCGCCATGAAAAACCCGTCCATCCTCTAATGCCAACAATGCTGTCATGCGCGTTTCTCTATCATGCGGCGGACGGCGGCGTAACCTCAAAAAACACGGGCCAGATTCTTTTTCACGACATCCGCCGTTTTCTCGATGTCCGCTGCGGAGTGCGCTGTGCAAAGGAAGCCCGCCTCGAACTGCGATGGCGCAAAGTAAACGCCGTCCTCGAGGCAGCCGTGGAAGAATTTTCCGAACCGCGCGCGGTCGCTGCCCATGGCCTCTTGAAGATTTCGCACCGGACCCTCGTGAAAATAGAGGCAAAACATCGAGCCGATCCGCTGGAAGGTGAGGGGAAGCCCCTGAATCGCCTCTCGCGTCGCGGCCTCGAAGTCGGCACCGGTTTTTTCAAGGAGAGCCCAACCGCCGATGCGTTCCATTTCGCGCAGTTGGGCAAGGCCTGCCGCCATGGCGATGGGATTTCCAGAGAGTGTTCCAGCTTGATAAACGGGGCCATCCGGCGACAGGCAGTCCATGATTTCCGCCCGTCCGCCAAAGGCTCCCACCGGCAGGCCGCCGCCGATGACTTTTCCCATCGCCGTCAGGTCGGGAGTGATTTTGTAAACCTCCTGCGCTCCGCCTGGCGCGAGGCGGAAGCCGGTCATGACCTCGTCGAAAATCAAAACCGCGCCCTCGCGTGTGCAGATTTCCCTGAGTCCCTCGAGGAATCCCGGTTCCGGCAAATACAAGCCAGCATTGGCGGGGACTGGCTCAAGAATCACCGCTGCGATCTCTCCCGGGTTCGCGGCGAAGGCTGCGCGGATGGCTTCGGCGTCGTTGAAGGGCAGCGTGACAGTGAGCTTGGCGAGCGCCTCAGGCACGCCGGCGCTGTCCGGGTTGCCATGGGTGAGCGCCCCGCTGCCTGCTTTGACAAGGAGCGAGTCCACATGCCCGTGATAGCAGCCCTCGAATTTGATGATCTTCGACCTGCCGGTGAACCCCCGGGCGAGCCGTATGCAGCTCATGGTGGCCTCGGTGCCGCT
>JBJTGE010000109.1:0-4126 GCA_046093785.1 Spartobacteria bacterium | reverse complement strand
GCGCGGCGCCGGTCCGAGCGGGGAAATCCGAAGAGTGTGCGCCATGTCGAGCGCTGTCCGAGGAGGCCGCAGAGGACATTGGTCTCGGCGGTGGCGTTTGGCGTGAGGCGGAGGTGTTGAAAAACGAGGCCCAGCCTTTTGCAGAAGCCTTTCGGCGAGTGATCGCCGTTTTTCTCACAGCTGTAGGTGACTTGTCCGGATGCCGGCTCGAGCATGCCGGCGAGGCAGGAAAGGAGGCTGGTCTTGCCGGCACCCGATCCGCCTTCGATCGAAACGAAGGTGCCTCGCTCCACATTGAGATCGAGATTCTGCAGCAGCGCGCGACCCTCCCGCGCGACGGCGAGATTTTCAATGCGAAGATGGGGCGTTGCTGTTTTCATTCTACTTGGCGGAGTCCTTGGCAAAAGCGAGGGCTTCCTCCACGGGTTGCAGGTGGAGCGTTGCATCGGCCTGAACGAGCTTTGAGGAGAAAACGGTGTCGCGGAGGGCGGGATTTTTTTCCGAGAAGTCGAGCAGGGCCAGGCGGAGTGCTTGGATGGCCTCCGGGTCGAGACGGGATGCGGCCGCGATGACATGGGTGGGAACCGGACCCTGCTTTGCGAGGATGCGCAGGCGGGATTTCTGCTCCGGCGTGAGATGCTTGTCCTTGTCGAAAACATAGTCGCTCACAGCGGCGGCCTCGGCCTCGCCTGCGAGCACGCGCTCGACGGCGCTCATGTAGCCGGTGCCGAACCACACATTTCCCTCGCCGAAAAATTCCGAGGGGCTTTTTGCGATGAGGTCTTGTTTTTTCAAATTCCAAAGCGGAACGAGATACCCGGAAGTGCTTGTGCGGCTGGCAAAGGCGACGGGTTTTCCCCGCAGGTCGGCGATGCGCTCGTAGGGGCGATCTTTCAAGCACAGCCAGACGCTTTCGTAATACCGCTTGCCGTCGATCTCTCCAACCAACAGCAAACCCGCCGCGCCTGCCTCGCGGGCGTTCACCATGTCGGTGGCACTCAAATAACCCAGGTCGATCGAGCCATTCGAGAGCCCTTCAATGATCACCGCCGCCGAGAGGGGGACGATGACTTTCACCGGGCGTCCGAGCGAGGCACCGAGGGCCTCGGCAAGTGCCTTGCGCTCGGCGAGCATTTTGTCCGGATCCTTGTCGGGCTTGAGGGCCACAACGACCTCGGCTGGCATTTCGGTTGCGGAAACAACAGGCGCTCCCATGCACAACAAAAGCGTGATTAAAAACCGCCAAAAGCTAAGGTTCATAAGCAATCTCATCGGTTATTGAGATCGCATCTCAATCGCAATTTGCCAAGAGAATCTCTTTCGACCCGTTGGAGCGCTGCGCGTGAAAAATCAGCTGATTTTGTCGATGAGGTAGTTTTTGAGGTCGGCGATGGCGATGCGTTCCTGAGCCATCGAGTCGCGGTGGCGCAGGGTGACGGTATTTTCCTTTTCAGGGCCGTTTTCGCCGATCGTGTCGAAATCAATCGTCACGCAGAAGGGTGTTCCGGCCTCGTCCTGGCGGCGGTAGCGGCGTCCGATGGCACCGGCCTCGTCGTAGAAGACATTCATAATCGGGCGCAGCGAGGCGGCGACCTCCTTGGCCTTTTCCACGAGGACGGGTTTGTTTTTCAGAAGCGGGAAAATGCCGCATTTGATCGGGGCCATGCGGGCATTGAAACGCAGCACGGTGCGTGTCTCGGAGTTTCCTTTTTCGTCGGTGACGGTTTCCTCGTCGAAGGCTTCGCAGATGAGCGCGAGCGTGGTGCGGTCGACGCCGGCACTGGGCTCCACGACATGCGGCACGAAGCGTTCCTTGGTGGCCTCGTCGAAGTAGTCGAGCGGCTTGCCGGAGTGTTCGATGTGCTTGCCGAGATCGTAGTCGGTGCGGTAGGCGATGCCTTCGAGTTCGCTCACGCCGAAGGGGAATTCGTATTCGAGATCGTAGGTTTTTTTCGAGTAGAACGCGCGCTCGCCGTCCGGGATGTCGTTGATGTGGATTTTTGCGCGGGGAATGCCGATGTCCTCGTAGAATTTGAGTCGTTGCTCGAGCCAGTAGTCGGTGAGTTGCATGCCGTCCTCGGGGCGGCAGAAATACTCGATCTCCATCTGCTCGAATTCGCGGGAGCGGAAGATGTAGTTGCGGGGATTGATCTCGTTGCGAAAGGCTTTTCCGATCTGTGCGATGCCGAAGGGGAGCTTCTGGCGCGAGGTGTCGAGCACATTGCGGAAATTCACAAAGATCGCCTGAGCGGTCTCAGGACGCAGATAAACGAGGTTGTCCTCGCTCTCGAGCGGGCCTGCGTGGCTCTTGAACATGAGGTTGAAATCACGCGGTTCGGTGAGATTGCGGCTGCCGCAATGCGGGCAGTATTTCTGGCCGTCCTTTTCAGGCAACTGGTCGGCGCGGTTGCGGGAGTTGCACACTTTGCAGTCGACCATCGGGTCGCTGAATGTCTCCTCGTGTCCAGAGGCTTTCCAGACCGCGCGGTTCATGATGATCGATCCGTCCATGCCCTCCATGTCGTCGCGCTCGCGCACATTGCGCCGCCACCAGAAGTCCTTGAGATTTTTTTTCAATTCCACGCCGAGCGGGCCGTAGTCCCAGAAGCCGTTCAGGCCGCCGTAGATTTCGGAGGATTGGAAAATGAACCCGCGTCGCTTGCAGAGGCTCACGATTTTTTCCATTCGGGTGGCAGAGGCATCTTTGGACATAGGCGCGGAATGAAACCCGAGTCGCGCTGTGGCGTCAACGCGGCAGTCGATGCCTGATTTTTTGCGGGTGATGGAATTTTGCGCATCACGCGTCTTGCGCGGTGTGTATTTCAGTTTATCGTGCCGCTCATGTTTGAGCTGACGCGCCGCGAGCAGACGCTGGTTGTGGGCTTTGTGTTCATTCTGGTTCTGGGCCTTGGTGTCCGGCACTGGAGGGAGTCGCACCCCGACAATGCGGTCATCGCCGCCGAGGCTCCGAAGACCAACTAATGCAGAACACAGGATTTCAAGAAGCCGTCGAAACGGTCTGCCAAGAAGACCGTCGTTACCACCCCGAAGCCTACACCTTCCTTCGCGACTCGCTCGAGGCCACGATCAAGCGCCGCAAGAAGTCGAAAAAGGAGCCCGGTCCCCATGTCGGCGCCGCCGAATTGCTCGATGGATTCCGCATCCACGCGCTGGCGGAGTTCGGTCCGATGGCGCTTATGGTTTTGGACTACTGGGGCATCACGGCGACGGCGGATGTGGGCCAGATGGTCTTCAACCTCGTGGAGGCTGGCATTTTTGGAAAGACGGATGAAGACACGACCGAGAGCTTTCGGGATGTTTTTGATTTCCGCGAGGCCTTTGTCGCGCCATTCCGTCCGCTGGCGGGCTCCTTGAACGATGAGCCGCCCCTGAGTGTCGGATCCCTCCTATGAAACCCCATCTTCTTGCTGCGGCTGTCGCTGCCGGTCTCTTTTTTATGCCTGATCAAATCCAAGCCAAAACCTCCGAAAGCCTCACACTCCCCGAATCCAAGGCCCAAGTCTTCACTTACGAAAACGGCCTCACGCTCATTGTCGAGGAGGACCGCAGCGCGCCGGTGGCCAGCGTTCAGGCATGGTGCGGCACGGGGAGTATTCATGAGGGCGAAAAAATGGGCGCGGGCCTCTCGCACATTCTGGAGCACATGCTTTTCAAGGGAACGGAAAAACGCCCGCCGGGCGAGATCGCCAAGCAGGTGCAAAACCGGGGCGGCTATATCAATGCCTACACTTCCTTTGATCGCACGGTCTACTGGATCGATGTTCCAAAAGAGGGCGCATCGGATGCCGTCGCGATTCTTGCCGATGCCATGCAAAATGCGACCCTACCCGAGGAGGAATACACGAAAGAGCAGGAGGTCATCCGCCGCGAGTTCGCAATGGGTTTTGATGATCCCGGTCGTCAAAGCTCCCAGCTAATGCTCGACACGGTTTTCACCACCAGCCCGTTCAGGCATCCGGTGATTGGCTATTTGGATGTCTACAACAAGCTCACCCGCGAGGATGTTTTGAACTACTACAAATCCCGCTATGTGCCGAACAACCTGACATTCGTCGTGGTCGGGGATGTCGATGCCGAGGCGCTTCGCAAGGAACTCGGCGAGCAT
>JBJTGE010000108.1:0-8512 GCA_046093785.1 Spartobacteria bacterium | reverse complement strand
TCTTTTAAAATGAAGGAGGCACTCGTCGCCGAGGGGTTCCATTTTTGCCAAACGGAACTCGAGTGGCTTCGGCAAAAAATCTCCCGGCAGACCGGTGAGCGTGGGTGCGGCGGCTCCGCCGAAGAGGATGGGTGCCAGCGTGAGGTGGATTTCGTCGAGGAGGTCGTCGGCGGCCAGGGAGCGAAGGAGCGCTCCCCCTCCTTCGCAGACGAGGGACTTCACCCCATACTCCTTCCGCAGCATCGCAAGGGCGGCGGGGAGGGGAACGGTTGCCGATTCGTAAAGGTGGAGGTCGCAGAGCGGGGCGAGGGTGGCGCGGAGTTTTTGCGGCATGCGCGTGGTGGAAAGGATGACGATCGGCGAGCCGGTGTGTTGGAAGATTTTCCACGAGGGGTCGATTTTACCGGCGTTGCTGATGACAACGCGCAAGGGCTCGGGCGGGAGGCCTCGCTGGACGCGGGCGGCGCGGAGTTTTTCACTCGAGAGCCGCATGGACATCGTATCGGCGGCCACCGTGCCGCGCCCCGCGAGGATGGCGTCGTGCCGCGCGCGGATTTCGCCGATGCGTGCCTTGTCGGCGGGGGATGTGAATTGCGAGGGCGTGAGGTTTTTCGTGCTGATCTTGCCATCCACTGTCATGGCAAAGTGGGCGTGGATTTTCGGCCTCATGCCTCGGGCGGGCGACCGGCTTCGATATTGTGCTCAACGCGCTTTTCGAGATCGTCGACGGATTTTTCCATTTCGGCGAGCGAGGCGTGCTCGGTCGAGCGGTAGGCGAGATAGATGGCGCCGCCGATGAGGCTCCAGAACACCTGCATCATAAAACCCGAGAGCGAGACGAGCGTGGCGATCGGCTCGGGGGTTGCGTAAAGCGCGCCGAGGATTTTGATGAAGAGCCCCTCGCGCAGGCCGGCCCCGCCGACGCTGATGGGAAGCGCCGTGACTGTCGCCACGATGGGCATCACGCAATAAACACTGAGCAAATTGAGCCCGGCGGCGAAGGCCTTCGCGCCGAACCAGAATGTCGAGAACATGAGCAGGTGCGCGGGAATCGAAAGCAGGAATGCCATGCCAACCGATTTACCGGCGCGGGCGTATTCCACAAAGGCGCCGGCGGCCTCGGCGATTTTGTCGCGAGCGGGCAGCCAGTGCGGGAGTTTCGTGGCGAGGTCGAGACGGACGGTGAGCCACGCGACGAGGATGAATCCGATCGAGCCTCCCAGAATCACAGCGGCGGTGAGGACTCCGTAGCGGGTCACCTCGTGCTTCATGAGATCATCCCAGCGCAGAATGATGACCACGGCGGAAACCGCTGCCAGAGCCAGCACGCCGACCACACGGTCGATGAAAACACTCAAAAGCGCGCCGGCTTTTTTATCCGGTGCCTCGCGCATGATGAGGAAAATTTTGATGATGTCGCCTCCTGTGGAACCCAAGAGGAAGAGGTTGAAAAACATTCCGACGAGAAGAATGCGCAGGCTGCGCCAGTAGGAGATCACGATCCCCTGCACCTCGAGCAGGATGAGCCAGCGCTTGGCTTGGAGGAGCAGTCCGCCACCCAGCGCAACAAGGCCCGGCACGAGCCACCAGTTGTTGGCGGCATCCAGCGCGTGGAGGAGTTTTTGATTCTGCTCGGGGTTTCGAAAAATCCACCACAGGAGTCCGATGGTGATGGCGACCTGGATGGCAGTGAGAAAATGGCGCTTCATGTTTTATTTGAATTTTTGATGCCACTCGCCGGCGGCCTTCACAATGTCCGCCGCCTCCGTGCGGGGGGACATTTCCAGAACGGCGGCGCATTTTTGAGGCAAAAGTGGAACGAGCTGGTCGAAGGGCGTTTCGCCGGTGAAGGGCGGGCAGTGGTCGCGAAAGGGCGGGCGGGTGTCGTGGATGTGGCAGCCAATGAGCCGGGGTGCCATCTTCTCGAGATGCTGCGCATGGTCGATGAGGCCCATGTTGTGCTTGATCTGCGCGTGGCCGAAGTCGTGCCAGTAACCGGTGTGCGCGGCATCGAGACGCTGAAGAAAATCGGGAAACTCGCGCTCGGAGGGGACGGCTTCGTAATACTCGCGGTTTTCAATGCCGAGCTTCACGCCGCGCTTGCCTGCGTGGGCGACCGCTTCACCGAGAAACTCCAGGATGCGCGCGGTATGCAGCCCGGCCACCCGTTCCCTGGCTTGAACCGCCTCGAGCTTTCGTTTGATGAATTCGCGGGAGTAAATTTTTCCCTGCTCGACCATTTTGCGAAGGGGTGCGGTGAGATGGAGCGAGCGGATGCGGCCGGTGTGCACGACCACGAATGGCGCGCCGAGTTTTTCGGCCCAGTCGATCGTGGAAAGCGTGAGGCGCAGCGCGCGGTCGCGGTCCTTCACGCGGTGCGAGGTGAACTCGTAGCAATCGGGCGAGTCGGTGGGGACTTCCACCGGCATGGGCAGGAAATTGTGGACGCTGGAGACACTGAATTTATGCCGCTCACGGGCCTGCAACACACCTTCAAGCTGCGAAGAGCGGATGCCGTGACTCAACTCGAGCGAATCAAAGCCGAGCGAGAGAATCTCCTCCACCATGGAGCGACCGTCGCGATGCCGCCAGGAGTTCCAGCAAGTGGAAAGGGAGAGTTTCATTTCAGATCAACCACAAAGGACGCGTTTCGCTGTTTCAATGCCGGATCGCAAAGCCGCTTGTATACTCGCTTCGCGCTCCCAGTCGCCGCAAGCATAGACATTTTGAGGCGGATCGGGGAAGGGATTCCTCGCGGCAAAGCCGGGCGGCTGCGCGGGAACGGCATAAGGCACATGGATCGTCTCGAGATGCTCAAGTGCGCCTGCCGCGTGAGGGAAAACACCGGCGATTTCCCTCGCGGCATCCGCTGCGAGTTTCTCCGCAGCACGCCCTGCGGCATCAAGCACCGTTGCGGAAATCAAGTGCCAGCCTGACGGAGCGAAGCCGGACGCGATATTGGTGATCTGAACAAAATGCCGCACCAACCGGCCAGCACCCTCGGGCAGCACGATGCAGGAGCGATTGTAAAGGGAGGTCCGCGTTTTAAAGTAAACCACGCACACACCACGCGCCGGCGGCGGGGCCGGTGAATCGAGGAGCCGGCAGAGGGATGGCTCGTCAAGCGCAAGAACGATTTGATCGGCGCGAACCGTGTCGCCATTTTCCAAAACAACCCCGCCGGGACTGCTCGCGATGGATGTGACGCGCGAATTCAATCGTAGCGATGAGGCTGGCAGGCGCGCTGCGAGCGACTCGGGAAGGGCCTGGATGCCACCGGCGGGAGTCCATGCACGGCCGGTGAGAAATTTTTTCAGGTAATACAGGAAGAGCCCGGCGCTCGTCTCAAGCGCATTGTCGAGCAGGACGCCTCCAAAAAAAGGTTGGGCGAAGCGAGTGAAGAACGCTTCCGAAAAACCGCGCTGCTTCAAATAGGCGCGCGTCGAAACATCCCTCGGCGAGGCGCAGCGGGCGAGGAGGGCGCGGGCCGGAGTGAGCAACAATTCCGCTCCCAGCACGGCCAGGCGGAGTTTGTCGCCGATGGACAATGCCGACGAGAAGAGAGCCGTGACAGGATTTTCAAGCGGACTCGCAAGGTGCGTGAGACTTTTTCCGTCATGCAACAAGGCACCCAACTCAAACCAGCATGGTCGCAAGGCGGCGGTGTCACAGAGCTCCGCGACGGCATCGTAGGAACTCAGGACCACCTGAAACCCGTGATCCAGAATAAACCCATCCCTGCGGGAAGTGCGCTGGCGGCCGCCCACACAGGGAGCCGCCTCGAAGAGCATAAAATTTTTCCCGGCGAGTTGAAGCGTCCGCGCACACGCCAGACCCGCCAATCCGCCTCCAACTATGGCAATCATGCTGCGAGCTTATTCAAGCGTTCGCAAAAGCAAACGCGATTCGCCCGCAGGAGGCGGTCAAGACACAGCCGATATCAGGAGATCGTGGACTGGCCGTATTGCGGAGCGTTTGCTCCATATTGGGCTTGGGTGACCGGCTGCTGAACCTGCGATGCGGGGTTCAGATATCCCGGAGCAAATTGAGCGGCGGCGGGATTGGCCGAAAAATTTGTGTAACCCCGGTCGCGCAAAAAAACCAACAGCGCGCGTCTAATCAGGGTGCTTATTTTCCGGTCGCCTTCGGCGATGGCCGCCCGCTCAGCTGCGTTCAGTTCGTCGTCAGTCAGTCGCACGGTGATGCGCTGATCCATTTTTTGGTCGTTTATCATGTGAGTAGTGAATCATTTTCCTTGTAAGAAACTCAACAGAAAAGTGATGCCCGAAAGTCAGTCTTTTGATTGAGTTTCCACACCCTCTGTTCGTCCAGTCTTCAAGTGGGTGCAAGCTCAACCTTTTGGGGTGAAATGCCCATTCGCCCGCGCGTTTTTGTCACAAAAAAGAGCGTGTCATGGACGGTGCGTTTGCTGTAGCGCAGGGCGTCATGATTCGTTTTTGCTACAAGCCGTCGGGAACGCCTCCTGGAACATTGAGTTCGCCTCCCGGCGCGTCGGCCCCTTCAAAATTGCGGCTCATCCAATACGACGCCGACACCCTGCTCGACGAGGAATTCGCCGACTGGGACGCGCTCATGGCGAAATACGATCCCTCGAAAGTGAACTGGATCGACATCGAGGGATTGGGCGATGTGCCTTTGCTGGAGCGGATGGCCGAGCGATTCGGCCTGCATGCGCTGGCGGTGGAGGATGTGCTGAACACGGCGCAGCGTCCCAAGATCGAGCCGTTTGAAAACCACTTTTTCATCGTGAGCGAGATGGTTTATTTTCAAGAAGGGGATGAATTGTGCTTCGAGCAGGTGAGCCTTTTTCTGGGTGATTCTTTTTTGATCACGATCCAGGAGGATGCCGGCCACGATGTGTTCGAAACGGTGCGGACCCGCTTGAAATCAGGCCGTGGGTATGCGCGACGCATGAAGCCGGACTACCTTGCCTACGCGCTTCTCGACGCCACGGTGGATCAAATTTTTCCCGTGCTGGAATCGGTCGGCGACAGCATCGAGGAGGTCGAGGAGGAGTTGCTGGAAAAACCGGTTCGCAGCAGCCTGAGAAAGCTCTACGAGGCGAAGCGGCTTCTCCTGGCGCTGCGCCGCGCGGCTTGGCCGCACCGGGAAATTTTCAGCACCCTCATGCGCGACGACTCGGGACTCGTGACGCGGGCCACGCAGGTGTATGTGCGCGACTGCTACGACCATGTCACGCAGATCATCGACATCATCGAAAGCTACCGCGACCTCAGTGCGGGCCTCATGGATCTCTACCTCTCGAGCGTGGGCTTCCGCACCAATGAAATCATCCGCGTGCTGACGATTGTTTCGGTTTTATTCATTCCGCTGACATTCATTGCCGGGGTTTACGGGATGAATTTCAAGACCGATTACCCGGCGAACATGCCTGAGCTTTCCTGGCCTTACGGATACATTTTCTTCTGGTGCGTCTGCGCGATGATCGTCGGCGGCATGCTGGTCTTCTTCAAACGCAAGCGCTGGTTCTGAAGCGGCTCAGCGAAGCTGGGCGATGACGACATGACAGGAGGTGGATTCCTTCACTTCCGCGCTGCCTTTAGTGACGGAATTTGTTTTTCCCGTGATAATGCGCATGGCAATGACGCGGGGCGCGCCGGCAGGCAGCGGCGCGGTGCCAGCGTGGGTGCGGCTGGTGAAGCGCCGGAGGCCGGCATCGACTCCCTCGGTGAGGCGGATTTCGATTTGCAGCGAATTGTTTTTCAACTCGCCCGCCACATCCGCGCGCGCGTTCCCGAGGCGAGTGGAGGAGCGGATTTGCGGGGTGGATGGCAGCGACTGCGCGAAGAGAACCCGGGCGCCTTGGAGGTAGGGCACCGGGGTCACCGTGCGGTCGGCATTTGTTATTTCCGCCAGACTCACACCGGCCAGCGCGGCATTGAGTTCGGCGGCGGTTTTTACTTCTGGAAATTGCACCACAGCGAGATCAAGTTGACCCGCGAATGCGGCAACGGTCTGGAAAAGCAACACAAGGACGGCGAGGCGAATCATGCCTTCGGTCATATTTCCCCGCCGGAAATAGGCAATGAGATTCTCCTGGACCACGCACGACGGGGAACCGCGCAGCGCCCATTCGTGGCCTGCGGGAGACTGCCGCGCTGTCATTGCCTGCGTTCACGGAATGAATGGCTCCGGCGAGCAATTCCATCCCCTCCCTGCGCGGATTCCCGGCTATGCCTTCCACGCCCTCGATCTGCGCGGGCAGGGCAGCGACCACATCGCCGAACGGCGCGGGACGGCGCTGGAATTTGAAAAGCAGATGCTCGACATCGCGGCCTTCGTGGCCGCCTTGCGCAATCTCCATGAGGGATGCCCGCTTTTTCTCATGGGCGAGAGCATGGGCTCGCTCCTCGCGGCAGGCTTCGCGGGCTGGTCCCGAAAAAATGCGGACGCCCGCCATGCGGTGGATGGGGTGATTTTATCCGTGCCGGTCGTCGGTTTGCGGCGTGAGGTGCCGGGTTTTTTGCGATGGATTTTGCGCGGCGCGGCGAGGGTCGTGCCGCGTGCCAACCTGACTCCGAGCCGCTTTGTGAACGGCAAGAGCATCGCGCCCCCGCTGACGCGGGACCGCGCCTATCAAGACTCCCTGAGCGAAAGACCGCACCACATCAGCGGATTCAGCCTGCGCTTCCTCGTGGAGTTGGGCGATCTCATCGAGGACAGCGCTTCGCTGGCCGCAGGCCTCCACACGCCAACCCTCGTTCTCGCAGCGGGTCAGGACTGTTTTGTGAAACCCTGCCAGATTGCGTCATGGTTTGAAAAAATTCCCGCGCAGGACAAAACGCTGCGTCATTATCCAGAGGCCTACCACCTGCTCTGGCACGACTGGGATCGCGATCTGGTGGTTTCAGACATCAGCGCGTGGCTTGATCAAAAGACCCGGACTTGAACGCGCCGGGGTCTTTTCCCCTTGAACCTCTCGATTCCTTCACCGAACGATCCATCCATGTTCATCGACACACACGCGCACTTGGATTACCCGGATTTTGAAAAAGACCTCGAGGAGGTCATCGCCGCCGCCCACAAGGCCGGCGTGGAACGCATCATCACGATCGGCACGGGACTCGAGAGCAGTCGCCGCGCGGTCGCGCTGGCGGAGCGGTTCGACTGTGTGCGCGCGGTCGTGGGCCTGCATCCCACCCATGTCGCAGAGGAGGCGGATGGCTGGCTCGAGGGCCTTCGCGCGCTGGCCTCGCATCCGAAGGTCGCCGCCATTGGCGAGACCGGCATGGACTACCACCGTCTGCCCTCGGAAAAACTCGCCTCGGCGGCGGGCATCAGCGCCCTGCAAGCCGAAACGGCGGATGACACCGAGGCGGCGATCATCGATGGCTCCTACAAGGCCGCGCAGACGGAGGCTTTTGCCGCACAACTCGATCTCGCGGCGGAACTCGGTTTGAATGTCGTCATCCACCAGCGCGACGCGTGGGACGACACGCTGGATATCCTAAAAAACTACACCGGCCGCCTTCGCGGCGTCTTCCATTGCTTTGGGAACACGCCGGACCAGGCGCGCGAAATCCTTGCGCTCGGGCACTTGGTTTCCTTCACCGGAATTGTCACATTCAAAAATGCCGCGCTCGTCCGGGATGTCGTAGCTGCGATTCCTTCAAATGCCTTCATGGTCGAAACCGACTGCCCCTATCTTGCTCCAGCGCCCCATCGCGGCACGCGTTGCGAACCTGCTCACACACGACTCGTTGCCGAAAAAATCGCTGAAGTTCGCGGCACGACACTCGAGGAAATCGCCGCCACCACCACGCAGACTGCCGAGGCGTTCTTCCGATGGAAATAACGCCGCTGCCGGACTGATTTACCGATTGCAATCGCGCAGGCACTTCCACAAAGTAGGCGCGTTTTTCAAACCATGAGCCAATCCACCGCACTCGACCAACTCAAGCAGTTCACCACCGTCGTCGCCGACACGGGCGACTTCGAAAGCATCCGCGCCTATGAGCCACAGGACGCCACCACAAATCCCACACTGATTTTCAAGGCCGTCCAGCAGGCGGAATACAAACCCCTTCTGGAAAAAGCCATCGCCAACAACCGGGGCTCCGCGCTCACCGGCTCCGCCCTCCACCGCAAGGTCATCGACGACCTTCTCATCGCCTTCGGCCGCGAAATTCTCTCGATCGTCCCCGGCCGCGTTTCGACCGAAGTCGATGCCCGTCTCTCCTTCGATGTCGAAGCGACAGTCGAGAAGGCGCGCTACCTGATCGGCCTCTACGAGAAGCTTGGCACGCCCCGCGAGCGCGTTCTCATCAAGATCGCCTCGACCTGGGAGGGCGCGCAGGCTGCCGCCATCTGCCAAAAAGAAGGCATCAACTGCAACCTCACCCTCCTTTTCTCGCTGCCCCAGGCCATCGCCTGCGCCGATGCGGGCGTGCGTCTCATCTCGCCATTCGTTGGCCGCATCTACGACTACTACAAGGCAAAGACCGGCAAGGAATATGTCGGCGCCGAAGAC
>JBJTGE010000107.1:0-21897 GCA_046093785.1 Spartobacteria bacterium | reverse complement strand
CATCGGACGCAGCTAATACCAAAGTCTCCGAAGTTTTGGATTTTCGGATGACTTCGCTTCGATAGGTCTCGGGGAGCGCGCCCGCCCTGGGTGCACCGCCACGCGCCCTCGCGGGGCAATTGGAAAACCCCGGCCAAAGGCCGCTCGAGGCTTTCCATGTCGGGTGCGGGGCGCACCCGACGGCACCCAGGGCGGGCGCGCTCCCCGAGACCTATCGAAGCGAAGTCATCCGAAAATCCAAAACTTCGGAGACTTTGGTATTAGCTGCGTCCGATGCTGGTGTAGCGGAAGCCGGCGGCCCGGATGGTTTCGGGGGCGAGGATGTTTCGTCCGTCGAAGATGAGTGGTGTGTGCATGACCTTGCGGAGTTCCGCGAGGTCCACGGTGGTGAATTCCTTCCACTCGGTGGCGATGATGAGGGCTTCGGCGCCTGTGGCGGCTTCGAGCGGGGAGTGGGCCACGCGGGCTCCGTCGATGAGTTTGAACTCAAGGGCTTTTTCGGTGCCCTTGGGATCGTAAACGGTGACCTCGGCTCCTTCTGATACGAGATCGCGCACGAGATCGATGGCCACGGAGGAGCGGACATCGTCGGTGTCGGGTTTGAAGGTGAGGCCCCAGACGGCGATTTTTTTATCCTTCAGGACCCAGAGGGCCTCGCGAATCTTGGCGAGGAAGCGCTCGCGTTGGCTGAAGTTGATTTTTTCGACCTCTTTGAGAAGCGTGAACGGGACGCCGAGGTCTTCGCTGATGGCGATGAAGGCGGCGATGTCCTTCGGGAAGCAGGATCCACCGTAGCCGATGCCGGCATTCAGAAAATTGCGGCCGATCCGGCGATCCATGCCGATGCCGTCGGCGACTTTCTCGACATCCGCTCCGCTGGCTTCGCAGATGCGGGCCACGGCGTTGATGTAGGAGATTTTGAGCGCGAGGAAAGAGTTCGCAGCATGTTTGATCAACTCGGCTGAGTTGATATCCGTGACCAGCACGGGGGCCATGAAGGGCTCATAGATTTTTTGCATCAAAGCCACGGCGCGCTCGCTGTTTCCGCCGATCACGATGCGGTCGGGCTTCATCAGGTCGGGCACGGCGCAGCCTTCGCGGAGGAACTCGGGATTGCTCACCACATCGAATTCGGCGCCGGTTTTGTTGTAACGGCGGATTGTGTCGGCGACCTTCTCGCCGGTTTTGACCGGGACGGTGCTCTTGTCCACGATGACGCGGTATTGGCCCTGCTTGAGGACTGCGGCGATTTCGCGGGCCACTTTCTCGATGTAGGACAGATCGACGCTGCCATCGGCTTGAGGCGGGGTGGGAACAGCGATGAACACGACATCGGATTTGTCCACGCCCTCCTCGGTGCTGGTGGTGAAGTGCAGGCGCTTCGCAGCCACATTTCGGTGGATCAATTCCTCAAGGCCAGGCTCATAGATTGGAACTTTGCCGGCGAGGAGCTGCTGGACTTTTTTCTCGTTGTTGTCCACGCAGATTACCGTGTGGCCGACTTCAGCGAAGCAGGCGCCCGAGACCAATCCGACATATCCTGAACCAATAATGCAGAGTTTCATGTTTTGTTTGTTGTGTTGAAAATCAATTGACCGCCCCGGCTGGCTGATCCGTCGGTCCGGGGCTGAAGCCGAAGGGCAGGGTGATCTGAGGCGCGTCTTTGAGCGTCATCATGAAAATAAAGCCGATTTCCTGATCGCCGCCTTCGTTGTCGCGGACTTCGGCCCCGATCGATGCCACCCAGCTGGTGAGGTCGCGATTGATGAAGTAGCGTTGGTATTGCATGACCTGCGATTCGAATTCGTATTGTTCGTAAAGGCTCACGCTCCAGTTGTCGTTGACCCGCCAGTAGGCGTAGAAATCGAGCTGGCTGTTGTCGGTGAAATTCGGATTTCCATCGATGTAGCGGTGGCCGACGGCGAAACGGACATCACGCGCTGGCATGAAGCTCAGGTTTGTATTCACCTCCGTGAAGCCTTCGGTGACGAGTGGAATCTGGGAGGCCACAGAGAGCGCGCTCCAGGGAACGGGATTGAATTGAAGGACATTGAAGAAATTCGACATCGGTGCATCCGAATAGGGGTTCTCGAAATTCACATCCGCGAAGGTGTTGAGCGAAAACCACTGGTAGGTGGCGTTGTTGCGCCGTGTCTGCAAGCGCTGGCCCACGCCGAGGCGAGTGATGTTCCATGTGTCGAGCGAGTCGATGGCGGTGAATTGCGGAAAATCGATGGGCAGGAGCTGGGTGGACTGCACGACGCGGTCGAATTGGTAGATGTCCTCCGGGCTCTCGCCCATGTTGTAAACGCCCGAGTAGTTCACATACGGCTCGACCACATGTCGCAGGCCATCGAGTCCGAGCCAGCGGCTTTGCACCTGCTCGAAGGCGCGGGAGATTTTGGTGGAGACCGTGAGACCGTAGTTGGCAATCGGGCGAAAGACGCCGCCTTTTGTCTGAAGTGTCGGCGAGGGGTTGTTGAGCGGGTTGCTGTTGTCGGTTTCTTCTAGGGTGGTGACTTCGCCCGTGATGGGATCGATCGCCGTGTTTCCGGTGGAGGGGCTGATGAATGAACCACTCTGGCTGTAGTAGGTGCCACGAATACCGGCCTTCGGGGTCACGGTCAGCCAGCCGAACAAATTCGAAGGCAGCGACCATTGGTGGAAGGTGTCGAAGCGTGTCGCGGAATAGTCGGGAAATTGTGTCTCACCAAACGACGGGTTGTTCGAAAAAGCCCGCCGCAGCGAGGCCACGCCGGTCTCGCCGTCGTATTGGACCGGGAGGCCGAAGAACGGCTGCTGTTTGAAATCAAAAACAAACTCCGGCTTGCGCTCGGTCACATCCTGGAAATCGTTCACCTGCCAGCGGCCGAGCAGCGTGAGCGTGTAAACCTCATCCCATTTTGTGAGCGAGAGGGAATTGTCCGGCTGCGGATCGGTGGCGAATTCCTTGCGGTAGAAGTCTTCCAGAAAATCCACATCGCTCAGCACATTGATGTCCGCCGTGCCGTAGATGTCGTCGGCGAGAAAGAGCCTTTGCTGGAAGGCGACGCGGTAGCGGTTCGTCGTCTTGGTTTCGGCGGGCTCGCCGGGGGCTTCCACGGAGGTCACATCCTTCGTTTCAGCCACATAGTCACTGCGGAGCTTGCCGAAATTGCGGTCGAGCGGCCCGTATTTCATGTCGAGGTCAAGGCCTACGGACGGGCCGAACTCCATCCTCTGCTCGAACCGAACCTTGCCATCGACTCCCTGAACGATGGGAAATCCATAGCCGAGGAGCAAATAGGCTCCCCAGCGCGAGTCGTAGCCGGGCAGAATTTCGAAGCCGGTGCTGTCGAGATTTGCGTAGAGGTAGGGGAACCAAAAAATCGGCATCTGTCCCACATAGAGCGTGGAGTTTGTCATAATGACGCGGCTGTCCGGGTAGAAGCGCATCGAGCGCGGGCGCACATGGAAATCGGGTTGCGACGAGTCGTGCGTGGTCACGGAGGCGTCTTGAATCCGGAATTCCTTGGGCGAGACGGCGCGGAAATTGAAGGCCCTGAAATACCAGGGATACTGGCCACCGGAAAATTCGAGCGCGCGCATTTGTTTGCTCTCGAGGTTGAACAAGGCGCGCTGGCCGCTCAGGACCTGATCGGGAGTGTAAACGCGGATGTTGCCGACCAGCAGGACATCGCGCGTGTCGGGGTTGTATTCCGCATAGTCGCAGAAGATGCTGTATTTCCCGTAGTGGATTTGGACATTGTCCTCCGCGATGGCCACGCCTTGGTCGAAGCGCGTGTTGCCATCCGCCGTGATCTCCACGGGCGAGTCGCCAAAACTGCCGAACTGGGCGTGAAGAGGGGCAAGCGCAGCCAGCAGGCACAGACTCAGAAGGAACTTCCTCATTGGGGGAGGCAGACTAAATACGCACTTCCGCGATATCAAGGGTGGAGTTAATCGCCGTAGCCGTTCGGATTTTTGACATGCCATGCCCAGGCGCTTTCCACGATGGGCACGATGTTTTGAAAACGCGGGCTCCAGCCGAGTTCGGCGCGGATTTTGTCCGAGGCCGCGATGAGGCGGGGCGGATCGCCCGCGCGGCGGGGTTTCTCCACGGCTTTGATGTCGAGGCCGGTGATTTTTTTGCAGGTGTCGATGACCTCGCGCACCGAGGTGCCTCCGCCTGTGCCGAGGTTGTAGAAATCGCTTTTATCCGACTGCACGGCGAGAATGTGGGCTTCGGCGAGGTCGAGGATGTGGATGTAGTCGCGGATGCATGTGCCGTCCGGCGTGGGATAGTCGGTGCCAAAAATATCCACCGACTCGCGCTGGCCAAGAGCGACTTTGAGGATGTTTGGAATGAGGTGCGTCTCGATGCGGTGGTCTTCGCCGAACTTTTCCGAGGCCCCGGCTGCATTGAAATAGCGCAGGGCCACGAAGGAGAGTTTGTGAATCTCGCGATACCAGCGGAGGATCGTTTCAAACATGAGCTTCGACTCGCCGTAGGGATTGATCGGCCGCTGCGGCAGCGACTCGTCGATTGGCATGCGCTCGGGAATTCCAAAGGTCGCGCAAGTCGAGGAGAAGACGAATTTTTTGATTCCGAATTCCACTGCCATGTCCAGAAGGTTGATGCCGCAGGACACATTGTTGCGAAAATATTTCGAGGGATTCGTCATCGACTCGCCGACGAGGGCATTCGCGGCGAAGTGCATGACGGCATCGGGCCTCACCTCGCCAAAAGCGTGTTGCAAAACGGTCCGGTCGGCGAGGTCGCCTTGGTAGAAATCCGCCCTTGGGTCCACCGCCTTGGCATGACCCTCGGTGAGGTTGTCGAAGACGGAAACCTCGAAGCCCCGGTTGATCAATTCCTCCACGCAGATGCTGCCGATGTATCCGGCTCCGCCAGTGACGAGTATTTTTTTCATTTTGGTTGGTTGAAATTTAAAGGCTCCCCGCGCGGGCGACAATCAAATCAACGCGGCGAGCGGCGGTAGATCCAGATGCTCTGCAGAATGGCAAAACTCAGCAGGGTGATCATCACAAACGATCCCCCGTAGCTCACCAGCGGTAGGGGCAGACCGGTGATGGGTGTGAGCGAAATCGTCATGCCCAGATTCATGAAGGTGTGGGTGAAAAGCAGCATCGTGATTCCCACGGCGAGCAGGCGTCCGAGGTCGTCCTCCGCATTGATGGCGATACCCAGCATGATCAGGAAAAGCAGTGCCAGTGCGGAAACCAGCAGGACAGCCCCGAGGAATCCATGTTGCTCGCCCATGACGGAGAAGATGAAATCGTTGTGAACAATCGTGTGGGGAAGAAAGCCGAGTGCGTTGAGGGAATTCGGCGACTTGTAGCCCTTGCCGGCCCAGCCGCCCGAGCCGATGGCGACGAGGGATTGCGTGATGTTCCATCCATCCCCGAGCGGGTCGGCTTCCGGGTCGAGAAAGGTCGTGATGCGCGAGTATTGGTAGGGCTTGAGGCCGAAATGGACCACCAGGGGAATCAATGCCAGTCCGATAACCAGCATGAGAATCAGCCAGCGCTTCGGGATGTGCCCGACGAACATCATGCCGAGCAAAACCGGCACCCACACGATGCAGGAGCCGAGGTCCGGCTGGATGAGAATCATCAACCAAGGCGCTCCGACAATGGCTCCGCAGCAGAGGATGCGCAGGAAGGCCGGCATGGTGCGTGTGTTGGAGAGGAAGAGGCTGAGCGTCAGAATTCCCGCAATGATCGCAAGCTGGGAGGGCTGGAAGCTCATGGGCCCCAGATCGAGCCAGCTTCGCGCACCGTAGCGTTTTTCCCCGATGAACATGGTGGCGACGAGCCCGAGGATGCTCACGACATAAAGCGGGATCGCGCCGAATCTCACCCAGCGGTAGTCGATGAGCGAGACGATGAAAAACATCGGCAGGCAAATGAGAATCCAGATGAACTGCGACTTGGCAAAATCCTGATCCCGCATCCAAGTGGCGCTGTGAATGGCATAAATCCCGAAAGCCAGAAGGCCCATCATGAGGCCGAAGAGCGGCCAGTTCATTCGCAGGAAATGTCGGAGAAGGGGATGCATCAGGCGATGGATGGCACGGCCGAGAGGAGGGTCTTCGTGTAGTCGTTTTGGGGATCGTTGTAGATCGCTTCCGCGCTCGCGGACTCCACAACTTTTCCATGGTGCATGACGAGCACATGGTCGCTGATGTGCTCCACCACGGCGAGGTCGTGTGCGATGAACAAGTAGGCGATGCCAAACTGCTCTTGCAGGTCCTGCAAGAGATTCACGATCTGGGCCTGCACACTCACATCCAGCGCGCTCACCGGCTCGTCGCAGACGATGAAGCGGGGCTCGACCGCGAGCGCCCGTGCGATGCCGATGCGCTGGCGCTGACCGCCGCTGAACTCGTGCGGATACCGGCGCATCATGTCCGCCTTGAGGCCGACCAGGCGCAGGAGATCGGCCACGCGCGCGGAGCGGTCGGAACGATTCATTTCCGGGAAATGGATTTCCAGCGCCTCGCCCACGATCTCGCCAATCGTGAAGCGCGGGTTCAGCGAGCCGAAAGGATCTTGAAAAATCATCTGCATCTCGCGCCGGAGCGGCCGGAATTCCCGTTCCGGCAGCGGCAGGATGTCGCGCCCCTTGTAGAGCACGCGGCCCGATGTCGAGGAAATGAGCTTGAGAATCGTGCGGCCGACCGTGGTTTTTCCGCTCCCGCTCTCCCCGACCAAGCCCACCGTGCATCCGGGCTCGATGGTGAACGAGACATCATCCACCGCCTTGATGTCGCCGACCTTGCGGCGCATCACGCCTCCAAGCACGGGAAACCATGTGCGCAAATTCTGAACCTCCAGCAAAGGCATGGCCGAAGATGGCACGGGCGGGGCGGATTTGTCACCTGCCATCATGAGAATTCCAAGAGCCTCCGGAAAAAGAAAAATCTCTCCGCAAGGGTTGGCCTCACGGAGAGAAAATTGAAAAACGCGCGCAGCGGGTTACTTGACGAGCCCGGCGGCAGCGAGGGTTTTATAGGCCCCGTTTTTCGAGAGCGTCTTGAAGGCACGCGCGGTGGCTTTGACGGTCACAAATTTTTTGAGTTCGGGAACCCAGACGCGTTTGGTTTTAAGATTCGGCTCGAAGTAGCGAGGAGTCACGGCAGTGACATGCATGCCGATACCGCCTTTTTTCTTCGCGAGACCGCGACGATGGATTTTGGATCCGCGAACGGGCTTGGCCCCAGTGATGCTGCACTTTCTAGACATAAGATGGACAGCTGAAAGTAGGGAAACTTTGCGGGGAGTCAACACTTTCGTTGATTTTTTTGCGATTCTTCTCAGCCATCAAGCCTTTGCTTGGCGCGTTCGAGGCGCAGGGCGTTGGCGATGACACAAACGGAACTCATGCTCATGGCGGCACCG
Organism: Spartobacteria bacterium; assembly: GCA_046093785.1. Taxonomy (GTDB): domain Bacteria; phylum Verrucomicrobiota; class Verrucomicrobiia; order Chthoniobacterales; family Terrimicrobiaceae; genus UBA967. Next base: position 14,493 of record JBJTGE010000107.1, on the reverse strand, counting down.
GCCAGTAAAGGGCTGAGGAGAAGTCCAAAAAATGGATAGAGCACGCCGGCGGCGACCGGGATTCCAAGTGCGTTGTAGAAAAAGGCGAAGAAAAGGTTTTGGCGGATGTTCCGCATGGTTTCGCGGCTGAGCCGGACCGCCCGGGCGACGCCACGCAGGTCGCCTTTCACGAGGGTGATGCCCGCGCTTTGGATTGCGACATCGGTTCCATTTCCCATCGCGAGGCCCACATGAGCCTCGCTGAGCGCGGGTGCGTCGTTGATGCCATCGCCCGCCATGGCGACGCGCTCCCCGCTGGCGCGAAGTTTTTTGATGAACGCCGCCTTCCCTATTGGTTCGATGCCCGATGCGAACGAATCCAATCCGAGTCGCCGTGCGACTGCGGCGGCCGTGCGCTCGGTGTCACCCGTGAGCATTGTAATTTTCAGGCCCAGCGCATGCAGATCGGCCAACGCGGCGGCGGTCGTTGCTTTGACGGGGTCGAAGACGCCGATCAGCCCATAGGCTTTGCCGTCGCCTCCGATGAAGAGAACGGATTTGCCGTCTTCTTGAAGTCTGGCGGCGTGGGATTCGAGTTGGTCGAGGCCTGTGATTTTTTTGCTCCGCAAAAATTCCGCCTTGCCGACGGCAATCTTGCGGCCCGCAACATCCCCAAGCACGCCGCCTCCCGCCACGGCGCGGAAGTTGGTGGTTGGCAACAGTCGGATATCCGCCGCGCCGCGCGCCACGGCATCCGCGAGGGGATGCTCGCTGCCTTGCTCGAGGGAAGCCGCAAGTTGGAGCATTTCCTGCGCGTCCATGCCCTCGGCGGGAATGATGTCCACAAGGCGGGGGCGTCCCTCGGTGAGGGTCCCGGTTTTATCGACCACCAGGGTTGTGATTTTTTCCAACTCCTGGAGTGTGGCGGCATCCTTCACCAGCACGCCCTCGCGCGCGCCGCGTCCCACTGCGACCATGATGGACATGGGTGTGGCCAAGCCGAGTGCGCACGGGCAGGCGATCAGGAGCACGGCCACGGCATTCACGATGGCATGGGCGAGCCTTGGTTCAGGGCCGAACAAGCCCCACGCGAGAAATGTCACAACTGAAACCGCCAACACGACGGGAACAAAAACTCCCGCGACCTTGTCGGCGAGACTCTGAACTGGAGCGCGTGTGCGCTGGGCATCCGCGACGCTTTGCACGATTTGGCCGAGCAGGGTGTTGGAGCCGATCCGCTCGGCGCGCATCACAAATGATCCCGTGCCATTCAAGGTTCCGGCGGAAACCTTGTCGCCCGCGCCTTTTTCCACCGGCACCGACTCGCCGGTGATCATCGACTCATCAACGCTCGAGTGGCCTTCGAGCAAGACGCCATCCACCGGGATGCTCGCACCCGGCACGACGCGCAAGCGGTCTCCTGCTTGAACCTGCTCAAGGGGGATTTCCAAATCTCCGGCATCCGTGAGCTTGCGCGCAACAGGAGGAGTGAGCTTCAGCAAAGCACGGATTGCGCCGCCGGTTCTGGCCCGCGCTCGTAGCTCGAGCACCTGCCCCCGAAGGACGAGGGCGACAATCACTGTGGCCGATTCGAAATAGACAGGAACCTTCCCTCCATGGCGCAATGCATGGGGGAAAAATTCCGGAACCAGCATGGCGGCCGCGCTCATCAGGAAAGCCACGCCCACTCCGAGCGAAATGAGCGTGAACATATTCCAATGCCCGCTGGAAACCGAGCGCCATCCACGCAGAAAAAACGGGAACCCGCACCAGCAGACCACAGGCGCGGCGAGGAGGAACTGCAGCCAGCGCGAGAGTTCGCTGTCGCCGAAGGCCGCCGTGGCGGGAACAAGATGCGACATTGCCAAAAGAAAGACCGGCAGACCAAAAAAAACAGACACCACAAAGCGCCGCGTCATATCCGCCAACTCCGCATTTCCGGCACTCTCCGCCGTGGCCTCGATCGGCTCAAGCGCCATGCCGCACTTCGGGCAATCGCCGGGGTGGTCCTGCCGAATCTCCGGATGCATCGGGCAGGTGTGGATGGCATTGCGCGCGACTTTTTTTGCTTCGCCCGGGGGCTTCAAAAACTTTTGTCGGCAATGCTCGCAGCAAAAGTAAAAAATCTCGCCGCCCCGCTCGCCGCGAAGCCCGGTGGATTCGTCCACCTCCATGCCACAAACCGGATCGATTGCCATTTCAGGAATGCTTGGTGATCCCCTCCCCAAAAGCGAGGACGGGATTGCGATTCAGCGCCGGAGCACAGCGCGATCGGCAAGCTCCGCCTGATGCTTCCGAAGCGAAGCCTCCACGGCGTCCTTGAGCTCTTTTCGAGTGAATGGCTTGAGGATGTATTCAAACGGCCCCGCGAACACCGAGCGCTTCATGGTTTTTTCATCCGCATGCGCCGTAAGAAAAACAACCGGCGCTCCCGTTCGGCCCCGAATGGCCACGGCAGCGGTGATGCCGTCGAGCACGCCTTTGAGAGTGATGTCCATGAAGACGACATCCGGCGTCAATTCGCCTGCCGCGCGGACGACATCCTCGGCGGTGTCCGTGACTCCAACCACCTCGTAGCCGAGCGAGACAAGTTCGCTCTTCAACGCGGTGGCGGTGATCGCCTCGTCCTCGGCGATTAAAATGCGTGTCGGTTCCATACTAGGAATTTCGACCCGCCAGCTGGGTTTTCAAGGCGGGCTCAAGGGAAAACCCCACTGCCACGCGCGTTCCGCCGCCGGGATTTTCCGAAATCACCGCCTCGCCGCGAATCTGCCTCGCAAGCGCGTGCGCGAGGTTCATTCCCATGCGGCCGTTTTTGAAGCTGTCGAAATTTGGCGGCAGGCCGATGCCGTCATCGCTCACAACAAGCGTGTTCGTTTCACCGCCGCGAAGCTCGACACAAATCACACCCGTCTTGCGCCCTGCGAACGCATGCTTGAGGGAGTTCAAAAGCAGTTCCGTCGCAAGCAGGCCCAGCACCTGCGAGGTATCGACATCCAGGACAATCGGGTCGATTTTTTTCACCAGCGAGAGCTGGCATCCGGCGGGCGGGTGGGGGTGGAGGAGCGTCTCGGCGATTTAGGCGAGGTTGCTGCCGAACTCGATACGCTGGAGGTTTCCCGAGGTGTAGAGCTGCTCGTGCAGGCGGGCCATGAATTGGATGCGCTCCCGGCACTCGGCAAAAATCCCGGCCGCCTCGGCGTCCTTCAATTTGGTGGCCTGGAGCAGGAGCAGGCTGGAAATGATCTGGAGATTGTTTTTCACCCGGTGGTGGATTTCTTTCAAAAGGTTTTCCTTCTCCTCGAGACTCGCGCGGATGTTTTCCTGCGCTTCGCGATGGCGGTAGAGTCCGCGCAGAATCACAGTCAGAGCTAGCGCGGCAATGGCGACTGCCAACACACCACTGGCTACCATGGCATACATGAGCTGCTCGGATTCGTGCTTCCGCTCCAGAATGCGTGCCTGCAGGATTTGATGCTGCTCGGCCACAAATTCCTGAAAGGCCGCCGTGATCTGCTGCATAACGATGTCGCCCCTGCGATGGATCGGATTCTGACCGCCAGAACCGGTTTCATAGGCCATGTGGGACTCGTTCAAAAGCTCCAACCAACGGCGAATCAACTCGCCGATCCGGTTCAGCGCGCGGAGCGTTTGGTCATCACCCACAGCCGTTCCGAGCAGATTTTCAAAACGCTCGTCCATGATGGTGGACGACTTTTTTAGATATTCGTCACGCTTGCCGGAGTTGCCTGTGATGACATAGCTGCGGAGCGCGGACTCGGCTTCGCGGAGTTCCAGTTGCACCTCCTTCGCCAGATCAAGTTGGCTGTGTTTTTTGTCAACCCAGACGATCGAATCGAGCAGGTTCCGGCTCGTCACATGGGAGAACCAACTGTCCGCTGCAAACAGGAGCATCATCACGGCAAAAGCAGTCGCAGCCACGGCCTCAAGACGCTTCTTTGGAATTCTGGAAACAAACTCTCTCATTCGGATGCCCGGTATCTCCGAAAAACATCCGCCATGCCGGAGCGATGGCAAATCCGCTGCGGTTCGTCAGTCACGAGACGGTGAACGATATGTTCACAATATTTTTGTTGAACGCAGACGAGAGGCGAGCACCCTGCAATTTTGAACTCATGAAAAAAATGCGCCCAAGTGGTGGTTACCGTGACACCGCGAGCTTTCAAACAACGACGATCATTTACGATGCCACGGTGTGGTTCTGCGAAAAGTTCCTGGATGCCCGCTCGCGCACTGTGGACCAGATGATCCAAGCCGCCCGCAGCGGTCGTCAAAACATTGCCGAAGGCAGTCGGGCTTCGGCGACATCATCACAGACCGAGCTGCGGTTGGTGAATGTCGCCCGCTCCAGCTTGGACGAGCTTTTGCTGGACTACGAAGACTACCTGCGCCAGCGGCGACTCCCGCAATGGGATCCCGACGGCAAGGAAGCCAGCGCCGTGCGGCGCGTGCCGCAAGATTTCCGAAAAGATCGGTCGGATCAGTCCGATCCGACTGATCTGACCGATCTCAATGACGAGCAGCGATTTGGGCTCTACGCTCGCTGGCTCGAAAGCAGCGACCCGGCGATCCGCGCGAACGCACTCATCTGCCTGATCCACCAGGCGAACTTCCTCCTCGACCACCAAATCGTGGCGCTCGAAAAGGGCTTTGTGGAAGGCGGCGGTTACTCCGAACAACTCGCGACAGCAAGGCTCGCCCACCGCAAAAAGCAAGATCGGTCGGATCCGACAGATCAGACTGATCCGACCGATCTTCCCAAGTGCCCGCAGTGCGGTTCGCTCATGGCCCTTCGCACCGCGAAAAGCGGCAAGAATGCCGGGCAGCAATTTTGGGGCTGCACGACATATCCCGACTGCAAAGGCACGCAGCCTGTCTAAGCCGGCTCAGCTTTCGAGGATTGGCGGGCAGCTGCAGAACACATGGCGGTCGCCGTGGACATTGTCGATGCGGGCGACGGTCGGCCAGAATTTGTGCTGGCGCAGCCATGGCGCGGGCCAGGCGGCTTGCGAGCGCGGATACGGGCGCGTCCACTCGTCGCTGGTGACGCATGCGGCGGTGTGCGGGGCGTTTTTCAGCGGGTGGGTGGTGCGGTCGAGCTTGCCGGTTTCGATGGCGACGAGTTCGGCGTGGATCGTGAGCATGGCGTCGCAGAAGCGGTCGAGTTCCGCCATGGACTCGCTCTCGGTGGGCTCGACCATGAGGGTTCCGGCGACCGGCCAGCTCATGGTTGGAGCATGGAATCCAAAATCCATGAGTCGCTTGGCGACATCTTCGACTTCGATGCCGGCGCGTTGTTTCCATTCGCGCAGATCAAGGATGCACTCGTGCGCGACGCGACCGGATTTGCCTTTGTAGAGGATCGGGAAATGCCCGCCGAGCCGTGCGGCGATGTAGTTTGCGTTGAGAATCGAGACAGCCGTGGCATCGCGGAGCGCGCGGGGACCCATCATGGCGATATACATCCAGGAAATGACCAGAATGCTCGCGCTGCCGAGGTTCGACTGCGACACGGGACCGACAGCATTTTGCTTCTTTAACGGATCGCCGGGGAGGAAGGGCGCGAGATGCTTGGCAACGCCGATGGGACCAACGCCGGGGCCACCGCCTCCGTGCGGAATGCAGAAAGTTTTGTGGAGATTCAGGTGGCAGACATCGGCTCCGAAATCACCCGGACGGCACAATCCGACCTGCGCGTTCATATTCGCGCCATCCATGTAAACCTGTCCACCGGCGGAGTGGATGATTTCACAAATCTCGCGGATTCCCTCCTCGAAGACGCCGTGTGTCGAGGGATAAGTCACCATGACCGCAGCGAGTTTATCGCGGTGGAGATCGGATTTCGCGCGGAGGTCGGCGAGATCGATGTTGCCGCTGGCATCGCAGGCGACGGGGACGACTTGCATTCCCACCATGACGGCACTGGCGGGGTTGGTGCCATGCGCGGAGGTCGGGATGAGGCAAACCGTGCGGTGTGCGTCGCCGCGCGAGTGGTGGTAGGCGCGGATGGCGAGGAGGCCGGCGTATTCGCCTTGCGAGCCGGCATTCGGCTGGAGCGAAACGGCGGCGAATCCCGTGATCTCGGCGAGCCAATCCTCAAGCTGGCGCGCCATTTTTTGATAGCCGAGCGATTGATCGGCTGGAGCGCAGGGATGGAGGGCGGAGACGGAATCCCATGTCACCGGCAGCATCTCGGAAGTCGCATTGAGCTTCATCGTGCAAGATCCGAGAGGGATCATCGAAGTGGTGAGCGAGAGGTCCTTCGCCTCCAAGCGCCGGATGTAGCGGAGCATTTCGCTTTCGGTGTGGTGGGTATTGAAAACCTGATGCGTGAGGAACGGCGAGGTGCGGCGGGGTGTCTCGGCGGAGGATTCCGCAAAGGCGGCTCCGAAAATTTTCAGGAGCGGCTCGATGCTGGCCGTGGTTTCGTCAAGAGAGATGGCGACCGTGGATTCATTGAGCAGGCGGAGATTGATGCCCTCACTCGCGGCACGGGTGACCAGGGCGGAGGCGGATTCGTTTTTTGGAGTCACGCTGATCGTGTCAAAGAATGCGGCGTGATGCACGGTGTGGCCCGCTTTTTTGAGCGACTCGGCGAGGTTGGCTGCATGGCGGTGCACGCGTCCGGCGATGGCGCGCAGACCCTCTGGACCATGATAGACGGCATACATCGAAGCCATCACAGCGAGCAGAACCTGTGCGGTGCAGATGTTGCTGGTCGCCTTGTCGCGGCGGATGTGCTGCTCGCGGGTCTGGAGCGTGAGACGCAGGGCGGGATTGCCGGAGGCATCCTTCGAAACACCCACCAAACGGCCGGGAAGGCGTCGCTTGTGTTCGTCGCGCGTGGCAAGGAAGGCGGCATGCGGGCCGCCAAATCCGGGAGCCACACCGAAGCGTTGGCTCGATCCGATCACGACATCCGCCCCGCATTCGCCGGGTGGCTTGAGAAGCGTGAGAGCTAGGAGATCGGTCGCCACAATCGCCAGCGCACCCGATGCGTGGGTGCGATTGACGAGTTTTTCGAGATCGCAAATCGAGCCGTCGGTGGCGGGGTATTGGAAGAGGGCGGCAAAAACGGGCTCTTGCGGGCCCTGCTCTGCGGAACCAGTCAGAATCCTGATGCCAAGGGGCTCAGCGCGGGTTTGCAGAACGGCGAGCGTTTGGGGATGGACATGGTCTGCCACGAAGATCGCGTCACCACCCTTGATGTCCTGGCACAGCGCCATGGCCTCTGCGGCGGCGGTGGATTCGTCGAGCAGCGAGGCGTTGGAAATTTGCATCCCGGTCAGGTCGCAAACCATCGTTTGGAAATTCAAGAGCGCCTCAAGGCGACCTTGGGCGATCTCGGCCTGATAGGGCGTGTAGGCTGTATACCAACCGGGATTTTCGAGGATATTCCGCCGGATCACCGCAGGCGTATGTGTGCCGTAGATGCCCATGCCAAGGTGGTTCGCGGCGATTTTGTTTTCCGCCATGATCGCCTTGAGTTCGGCCAAAGCCTCCTCCTCCGAGCGGGCGGCAGGGAGGCTCAATTCGCGCTGCAAGCGAATCGCCGAAGGCACCGTCTCGTCGAGCAGCGCATCCAGCGACGAAGCGCCAATCGCGGCGCACATGGTTTCGATTTCAGTGGATGAGGGGCCGATATGGCGGTTGGCGAATGCGGTCATTTGAAAAAGAGTAACGATTGGCGATCAGGGTTGGTTGATTTTTCTTTCACGGGCGGCTTCGAGTTCGAAAACGGCTTGTAAATCGCGAGGTCTTCCCATGGCGCGTTTTGCAATGAGTATACCCTCCAGAGTCAGAGTCATCATGGTGAAGCCAGCCATTTCGATGGGCTCGCTCCACTTGAGGCATTCGCCGTATCCACCGATGCCTTTGACGGTGCCGAGGCAGTCGAGTTGTCCCCAGTCCGTGGAGAGATAAATATTCTGAAATGGTTGGGTCGTAAGCTGCTCCAACGCGAAAGGAATCCTCCCGGGCGTCATGCGGTGATACGGATGCAAATCTTTGACCGCTTCGAAAAGGCGACTGATGTTTTCGCTGCCCATATCGCAAACGACATCGACATCCGTTGTGAGAATCGAAGATCCCTGAAGGAAGGCAGCCAAACCACCGCAGAGAACAAACTCCACCTTGGCCTCAACGAGTCGGCAGGCGATGGATTCCAGATTTGGCACGGGTTTGAATGAGGGCGGCTTGAAGGGCTTCGGCTTGGTTGAGAGCGATGTCGTTTTGCCGGATTTTTTCGGTCGGCGTGAGTCGGAGATTTTCGTCGATCAGGGAAATATCAATGCCATACGCCTCGGCGCGCTGGACGGCCGTCATGTGCTTGGTGGCTTCGCAAAATTCTTCGAACTCCGCGAGGGTCATGCTCCGATTTGGGCCCGGTAGGCGGCGGCGTCTTTGAGGGCGGCGAGTTCGGCAGTGTCGGCGATGCGGATTTTAAAAATCCAGCCTGCGCCGAAGGGATCGGTGTTGAGGAGCGAGGGGTCGGCTTCGATGGCCTCGTTGCGTTCGACGACCTCGCCGCCGACCGGCGCGTAGATGTCGCTGGCGGCTTTCACGGATTCCACGACAGCGGCGACATCTCCGGCTTTCACGGATTTTCCGATGGCGGGAGGCTCGGCAAAAACGATGTCGGTGAGTTCGGCTTGGGCGTGGTCGGTGATGCCGACGGTTCCGGTGTCGCCCTCGACGAGAATCCACTCGTGGGAGGTGGCGTAGCGCAGGTTTTCAGGAATGTTCATGGTTTTTTGTAAAAGGGTTTTTTGACGACTTGGGCGCGGAACCGGCGGTCCCGCACTTCGATTTCGACCTCCTGCCCGATGTCGCAATAGGCGGGCGGCAAATAGGCCATGGCAATGCCGTAGCCAAGGCTCGGTGAAAGGGCGCCGCTGGTGGTCTCGGTGACTGGCTCGCCGTTGACATACACTTTGTAGTGCGGTCGAACGGGCGGGGCTTTGTCGAGGACGCGCAGGGCGCAGAGTTTGTGGGGGAGAATGGATGCCTTCTGGGCAAGGAGCGCGTCGCGGCCGATAAATGCGGACTTCTTCAGATCCACAAAAAATCCCAGCCCGGCCTCGAGCGGGGTGCGGTCCGGCGAGAGATCGGAGCCGTTGAGCGGGTAGCACATTTCGAGGCGGAGGGTGTCGCGCGCACCCAGTCCGCAGGGCGTCGCTCCCGCATCGAGAGCGGCTTGCCAGGCGGCGGCGGCTTCAGTGGCGGGCATGACCCATTCGAATCCCGCCTCGCCCGTGTAGCCAGTGGTGGCGATGAACAAACGGCCGGGCTGGATTTCCTCGACCCGGTTGCGATCGGCGGGCATCGAGCGGTGGAAGAGTTTTTCAAAAATCGATGCAGCTTGCGGGCCTTGGATCGCAAGCGCGGCAAATTCGGCGCTGCGATCCTCGAACACAACTCCCGGCACAGTGTGCCTCCGCAACCAAGCGGCGTCCTCCGCGATTTTGGCGGCGTTCACAATGAGGAGATAATTTTCCTCCCCGAGGCGGTAGGCGATGAGGTCATCAATCACGCCGCCGCATTCATTGAGGAGGATCGTGTATTGGGCGTGGCCAACGGGGAGCGCGCCGAGATTGTTGGTGAGCAGGCCATCGAGCCAAGCAGTGGACCCGCTGCCGCTCACAAAAAACTCGCCCATATGGGAAATGTCGAAGACTCCGCAGGCTTCGCGGACGGCTTTGTGCTCCTGCAGGATTCCGGTGTATTGAACGGGCATTTCCCAGCCTGCGAACTCGACCATGCGGCCGCCGGTGGCAAGGTGTTGGTCGAAGAGTGGAGTTCGCATAAGACTAGCAAACTATGGGCAAACGGATGCCCTGCGCGAAGGACTTTTTTTATGCTTTTTGCACGCCTCCCGCAGGAAAGCGGGTGGCGAGGCGATGCAGCCAAAAACAAGCCGATCCGATGCAAAGACCAAGGGTTCCCGCACACATCCGCTCCATCGAGTCGGTAATAAAGCGATCCGGCTGAGGCAAGATCGTTGCCGTCACAGCAAACATCGCCGCAGCCTGCCGGAAAATGGCGGCGTGGGCGGGCAGGCGCAGGGCGAACCACTCGAAGGCCCCGATGAGGACCGACAGACCCAGCAAAAAAACAGCGAGGTCGTTTCCCGAGCCGCTAACGGGAATCAAGAAAACCAACGCCACAACGATGCCGAGCAATCCACCGAGGAATTTTTTCTCCACGCCTCCACCGGCCATGGTGAGAGTGAGGGCTGTTGTGAGGGATGACACGGTGGTCACATTCAACTGAACCGGCAAAAGCGTGCAGGCTGCGATGAGACCGCCCAAGGCAGAAGCACCGATCACCAAGGCGGCACCCGGCGGGTTGCTGTGGCTTTTGGTGGCCACGGGATTTTTAAAAAACGCCAAGCTCACCAGTGCCGTAGCCAGAGTCGCCGTGATCAGGGAAAAGAGATGAGCGAAGCCGAAAAAGATATCGCGGGCGGGAAAAACAAACGACTCGGCAAACATCGCAACGATTCCGACGCCAAAGAGAATGCCGCAGGCTCCACCAAAGCGCCGAAGCGCAAAAACCGTCCCCCAGCCGGTGAGGGTGAAAAAAAGGGGCAGCGAAATCCATTGTTCATTCGGAGCGAGCGTGAGGATGGCGACTCCGGCCAGACAGCCGGCGCATGCGGAGAGGATGCGGCGGAAAAGTTCCGAGGCACTCTGGCAAGGGATGCCGCCGAGCAATTGAGCGAGGAGGACGGCAAGAAACGCCTGCGGGATGTGGAAAATGCCAACAACCAGCGCGGCGAATGCCGCAGCGAGGGCCTGACGCAATGCGCCGCTGGCGGCCTCAGTCATTGGGCGCAGGGGGTATGAAGCCGCGCTGCTCGACCGATTGAAGCTTATCCAGGCGTCCGGCATCCGAGGCGCTGCGCGTGTCCACGATCACCGCCGCACGGCCGCCCATGCGGAAATCGCCTGCGCCTTCGAGAAGGATTCTTACGGGAAAACGCTGGGCCAGTTGGACGAAATCGAATGTCGGCTGGACCTGCGAGAAGACGCCCTCGCCGCCGGGCGTGGCTTTTGATGCCGTGCCGAGGGGATACACCGCCTTGGGGATGCCTTGCACGATTCCAGAGACCACCTTGCCGCGCTGGGCCATGAGATAGACCCTTGCCGTCTGCCCCGGCTGGATGAGGCGGAGATCGGTCTCGCGGAAATTCGCGAGCACGAACCACACCGAGGAATCAACGAGGGAAAAAATCTGCTCCCCGGCCGAGGCGTAGGTGCCCGGTGCGATCTGAAGGTTTGTGACATGTCCATCACACGGCGCATAGATTTTGCAGTAGGAGACCTTGAGCTCCGCATCGCGCAGGGCGGCGGCGGCTTGTTCCACGCGGGTGTTGCGTCCATCGAACTCCCCGAGTTTGTTTCGTGCCCGCTCGACGGCGGCCTCGGCTTCCCGCACGAGCGCGCGGGCGCTCTCGGCATCCGTCTGCGCCCGCTGGACGCGGTCGGGAGAGGTGAAATTTCCCGCAAGCAAGGGCTGGAGTCTCTGGTAATGGGAATCGGCGTAGTCCGCCTTGGCGCGCCTCTCGCGGAGTGTCGCCTCGGCGGCGGCAATCTCGTCACGCAGCGCTTTCACATCGAGGCCGATCAATTCCAGATGCGCCATGGCCTGCGCTGCGGCGGCCTCGTAGGGACGGGCATCCAACTCGAAAAGCAGATCGCCCCGTTTCACAGCCTGATTGTCGGTGACATGAATGCGGGTGATCGATCCCCCCACTTGCGGTGCGACGCCGACGACATTGGCCCGCACCTCGGCATCCTCGGTGCGGGGGAAGGTTTGCAGGTTTCGCCAGACTGCGAAGAGCACAAGGGCAGCGGTGCCCATGATCGCAAGGCGGAGAACCCATACAAGCGGGCGGGGCTTTTGCGGATCGGAATTCATCGCGCCGAGAAGAAGGCAAGCCACACGCCGCCGGTGAGGGCTGCGAAGAGGCAGGGATACATGATGACGGAGGGTCGCAGGACAGCGGCAAGGCCGATGCGGGAAAGAAACGCGCCCAGCAACCATGTCCCCAGCGCGCCGGCGATCATGCAAGCGAGCCAGGCGGGAAAGTAGGCACCGGCGACATCCACGATCGGATCGCCTGATGACTTGATCAATGCCAGCACTACGGGCAACTTGGCCGCGCCAATGTTCATGCTCTTCGATAGCCGATGGCGGCATATCTCTACAACGCCAATGATTGTTGTGGCGCTTGCATGGCTTTTTTCGGGGCTGGCCTTTGCCGGGAATTTCACCATTCGCGAGGTGCCGGTTTTCAACGAGTCGAAGACCTACGATTTAGGGCGGTTGCTGGAACTCGGCATGGCGAACAACCCCAAAACCCGCGCGGCGTGGTTTCGTGCCGAGGCGGCGTATGCCGGTTCCCGCGAGGCGCGGTCGCCGTATTTTCCAAAAATCGGCGCCGCCTTTGAGGGCGGGGTGGACAAGTGGTATACGCCGGCGATTCCCGCGCCGAATGTGTTCACCCGCCAGCAGGCCACGACGGTGCTTTCGATCGAATACCTTCTCCTCGATTTCGGCAGGCGTGCGGCGGATGTGTCGCGCGCGGTCGCGCTCTTCGAGGCGGCGGGTTTTGTCTATGAGAGAAAACTCCAGAAGATTGTGTTTGAAATCCAGAGCCGTTACTTCGCTCACGAGTCGGCCCTCTGGAAGGAACGCGCGGCCGCCTCGCTCCTTGAGTTTGCCAAGACAGCCGAACAAACGGTCGAGATGGAGGTGCGGAACGGCCTCTCGGCAAGGCCGGAACTCCTGCGGGCGCGGAAAAATGTGCTCGATGCGCAATATGAACTCGAGGCCGCCCGCGCCTTGGTGCGGAACACGCTGGGCGAACTCTGCGTCGCGGTGGGCATCCCGGCCAACTCGCGCCTCACACTCGCCTCAAACGAGCTGCCGGCAAGTTCGGGCGAGTTGCGCGAGAGCGCGGTCAAGCTCATCGAGGCGGCTCTGACATCACGCCCCGACCTCGCCGCGCGGGCGGCGGATGTCCGTGCGAGCGAGGCCGCCAGCCACCGTGCGGAGGCGGAATTTTTTCCCGAGGTGAAACTGGAGGGCAACTACGCCTACTCGGCGTTCCAGTATGAGGCGCAGACCGGCAAGGACAAGGGGACGAATGCGGCTGGCATCAATGGCTACGGTGGATTCCTCACGGCGAAGTGGGATGTGTTCGATGGTTTCGAGCGTGTGGAGAAGGTTCGCAAGCGGCGGGACGAGGAGCGGGCCGCAAGGGAAGAGTGGGAGGCCACGCGCCTGGCTGCGACGAGGGATGTCTGGACGAGCTACCACGACACGCTCAGCGCGGCGCGCCGGGTGGATTTCGCCGAGGGCTTTGTGGCATCCGCCCAAGAAAACCTCAGCGCCACCGAGGCGGCCTACAAGGCTGGTTTGAGCCAGGTCTCCGAGCTCACCGAGGCGGCAGGCCAACTCGCCGCCGCGCGTTCGGTGCGGGCGGGTGCTGTCGCGGACTACTCGACCAATCTCGCCGCACTGGCGCTCGCTGTGGGCACGATGCCGAATTGATACCAACGACCGATAGCTGTTGGACTTCTGGAATGCGGCGCGGGCGTCCCACCTGCGAACGAAAGTTTTTCGATGTCGGATGCGGGGCGCACCCGACGGCACCCGAGGGCGGGCGCGCTCCCCGAGACCGGGCGCTGCCGCGCCGCTGTTCAAAGATCAGTAGACAGCCATCGGTATGAGATGCCCTACTCGACGATATCCTCGAGGGGGATCACCTGTCCCTTGGCGAGGTTGCTTGTCGCGCAGCCGCGTTTGGAAGAGGCGATGAAATCGAAGAACTCCTGTGCCTCCGCGCCCCACTCCGATTCGCGGGCTTTTTCCAACGCCGCCTTGACTGGCATTTCCGAGCGGAAGACGAGCTTGAACGCGCGGCGGATTTCCGTGCGCGTCTCGGCTTTGAAGCCTGCGCGGCGCAGGCCGATGATGTTGATGCCCGAGAGCAGATTGAAAAGCTGGGCCATCGAAAATGGTGGGATGTCTTTGTTGAACTGCGACCCTCCGGCGATCATCGCGCGCTTTCCGATCCGGACAAACTGGTGGAAGACCGCGCCGCCGCCGAGGACGGCTCCATCGCCCACCTGCGCATAGCCACCGAGGAGGCAGTTGTTCACGATCACGACTTCGTTTCCGACCTCGACATTGTGCCCGAGATGGCAACCCACCATGAGGAAGCACTTGTCACCCACGCGCGTGACTGTGCCTTCTTTTGTGCCGCGATGGATCGTTACATATTCGCGGATGCGGTTGTGGTTGCCGATGACCACGGAGCTTTTGATCTCGGGCGAGTGGGCGTAGTCCTGCGGCGGGGCGCCGATGACCGCGCCGTAGCCCACGGTGTTGCCTTCGCCGAGAGTCGTGTCGCCTTCAATGACCGCATGGGCTTGAATCACGCAATTCGCGCCGATCACAACGCCTTCTCCGATGATGGCACCG
>JBJTGE010000106.1:0-12171 GCA_046093785.1 Spartobacteria bacterium | reverse complement strand
AAATGCTCGAGGTGGTCGATCTTGGCGTTGAGCTGGCGCTCCTCGGCCAGGAGCGGGCCGAGCGTCTCCTCCTCCCAGCGCGAATAGGCGGGGAGGATGGTTTTTTCAAACTCCTCGAGCGAACTGGCGAGCTTCTCCATCTCGCCGATTTTTTTGCGCGCCGCGCGGCCTGCCTCCTCGCGGAGCGGCTCCTGGTCGAGGAGAATGATCCGCCGGTCGCTGGAGAGCTTCACAAACCGGGGCTCTGGAGCAGGAGATGGTTTTTTACGGCGCTTTTTCATTTTCGAAGTTTCCGGAGATTATCAGCTGAGACAAAAAAAGACCGCTCCGAATTTTCATCGAAGCGGTCTTTTTGGGTTGAGTTTTTCTTGCCTACCGGACTTGCACCATGGCGGCGTGCTCTGCGTCCGAGCAGGGCGCGTTGAGCGGGACGCTCGTGGACTTCGAGGAGTCGCCGACGATGCTGTTTTGGAGCATGTAGGCTTCGACCTCTTCGCCGCTGATGTCGGCGAGCATGGTGCCGTTGATGATGACGCAAGGCGAGAGCGGTTGGCCGCTCAGCTGCTCCATCTCAAAGCGGTAGTTCGGATTTTGAATGATGTCCTTCTCCGTGAAGGGAAGTTCATATTTTTCAAAAACCGCACGCACGCCGCGGCTCCAGCCGCAGTGGGTCTTCAGGTAAGCTGTGATTTCAGGTTTGTTCATCGTGAGTGATACGAAGGAAGTGGCCGCGAGGGCTTACTTTTTCGACTCGCCGGGACGGTATTCGTCTTCCGCGAACTGGAAGGCCTGGTCGAGACCGACCATGTCTTCGCCCGGACGCAGGGTTTCGAGTGTTTCGGCTTCCTTGCGGAGGGCCTCCTCGCTGTATCCAGCGGCTTTGACCGAGAGACCGATGCGGCGCTCGGCTTTGTCCACCTTGATGACGCGGGCTTCGACTTCCTGACCGACTTTGAGCACATCCTTGACCTTCTCGACACGGTCTTCACTGATCTGCGAGATGTGCACGAGGCCGTCGATGTCGTCCTGGAGTTGGACGAAGGCGCCAAAGTTGGTGAGTTTCGTGATGGTTCCCTTGACGAGATCACCGATGCGGAAGCGGCCGTCGATTTCCTTCCAAGGATCTTGATCGAGCTGCTTGACGCCCAAGCTGATGCGCTGGTTGGTCTTGTCGATGTCGAGGACAACGGCTTCGAGGTCGTCGCCTTTTTTGAGCATTTCGCTCGGGTGGTTGATCTTGCGGGTCCAGGAGAGGTCGGAGACATGGATCATGCCGTCGATGCCTTCCTCGAGTTCCACGAACGCGCCGTAGGCGGTCATGTTGCGGACCTTGCCCTTGACCTGTTTGCCGATCATGTAGCGAAGCTCGATCTCGTCCCATGGATTTGGTTCGAGCTGGCGAACGCCGAGGGAGATTTTCTGCTCTTCCTTGTTGACGCCGAGCACGAGGGCTTCGACTTCCTGGCCGAGTGTAAGGACATCCGATGGACGCGCGATGCGCTTGGTCCAAGAGAGTTCCGACACGTGGATGAGGCCTTCGACGCCGTCTTCGATCTGAACGAATGCGCCGTAGGGCATGAGGTTCGTGACTTTGCCGGACACTTTCTGACCAACAGGGAAACGCTCCTCGATCTTGTCCCAAGGATTCGACTGCATCTGCTTGAGGCCGAGGGAAACGCGCTCCTTGTCCTTGTTGATGTCGAGAACCTGAACCGTGAGTTGCTGACCGACTTTGATGAGTTCGGACGGGTGGTTGAGGCGTGCCCAGGACATGTCGGTGACATGGAGGAGGCCGTCGATGCCGTCGAGATCGATGAAGGCACCGAAGTCGGTGATATTTTTGACTGTGCCGACGATTTGATCGCCGATGTTTACCCCGCCGAGGAACGTTTGGCGTTTCTCCGAGCGTTCCTGCTCGATGATTTCGCGGCGGCTGAGGACGACATTTTTGCGGTCCTCGTTAATTTTAACAATCTTGAAATCGTAGGTGTTGCCAACGAACTGTTGGAGGTCCTTTGGAGGCACGATGTCGATCTGGGATGCGGGAAGGAAAGCTTCCACGCCCACATTGACGGTGAGACCGCCTTTGACGGCGCTGCGGACTTTGCCTTTAATGAGTCCGTCGCCCTTGAAAACGCCGACGATTTTTTCCCAATTCTGGCGCTGGGATGCCTTCTCTTTGGAGAGGACGACCATGCCCTCGTCGTTTTCGAGGCGTTCGAGAAGAACTTCGACTTCGTCACCGAGTTCAACGGATTCGGGTTCGTCGAATTCCGAGGCGGGGATCACGCCTTCGCTTTTGTATCCGATGTCCACGAGGAATTCCCGTGGTCTGATCTCAAGGATATGGCCCTTGACGATGCTTCCTTCGCGGTAGTTTTTGACCGAGCTGGCGATCAATTCTTTTAATGCTGACATATGGTTGATGGTTCCTTGTTTTGGTTCGCCACCGGCCTCAAGCAGGAAAGAGAGGGCGGCTTGCGGCCACGTCGACCGCGTGCGAGGTTCGACCGGACGAATCCGGACTATGTTGCCGACATGCTTTGCTTCCCGTCGGCGCGGGAAATTTTTTCAAGCGGACGGGATCAGGCTTTTTCGACCTGCCAGTATTCGAGGTCTACGAGCGTGTCGCGGCCGAAAATGCTGACCGATACGCGGAGCTTGCCGCGCTCGGGGTCGATCTCCTCGACAAGGCCGTTTTGGTTTTGGAACGGACCGTCGGCCACTTTGACTTTGTCGCCGATTTCGAAGTGGATCTTTGGTTTGACCGTATCCTCGCGGTCGCGGATCTGGGCAAGCAGGCCCTCGACCTCTTTCGGACGCATCGGGATCGGACGGTCTTTCGTGCCGGCGAATCCAAGCACACCTGCTGTGTCTTTGATGAAATACCAAGTCTTCTCGACGAGTTGGTTGTTTTCATCGAGGAGGTGCATGTTGACGATCAGGTAGCCTGGAAAAAATTTGCGGGTCGTCTCGGTCTTTTTGCCCCGCTTGATTTCCTGCACGCGCTCGGTCGGGATGAGGACCTCGAAGACGACATCGGACATTTCGTCGGTGATGATACGGCGGTCGATGTTGTCCTTCACCTTTTGCTCCTGTCCGGAGAGGACATGGACGACAAACCATTGATCTTTTGGAGCTAAAGCCATTTTATAAAATGTGTTGGGAGGGATTAGGGCCGGGTCAGGAAGCCGACCACATTGATGAGAATGAAGTCGAAAAATGCGATGTATCCGCCAAGGAGAACCATGGCCACGAATACGACCACTGTGGAGTCTGTGAGTTCCTTGTATCGGCGGAATCCTTTTTCATTGGGATCCCATGGCCATTGGGCCTTGCCGAGTTCCACCCGGACTTCGGAGGTGAACTTGCGGATTTTTGAAAACATCGGGTTTGAGTTGTTGAGAAGGAGCCACAGGCCAGGAGGGACTTGAACCCCCAACCGACGGTTTTGGAGACCGTTGCTCTACCAATTGAGCTACTGACCTTCGGAATTTGACTCCGGCCCGCTTTTTAAAGGCGGGCGCTTGTGGTGTTAGGCGATAATCTCACCCACGCGTCCGGCACCCACGGTGCGGCCGCCTTCGCGGATAGCGAAGCGGATGGTTTTTTCCATCGCGATTGGCGTGATGAGTTCGACTTCCACGGAAACGTTATCACCGGGCATCACCATTTCAACACCTTCCGGCAATTTGACAGTTCCGGTCACATCAGTCGTGCGGAAGTAGAATTGCGGGCGGTAGTTTGTGAAGAACGGAGTGTGGCGGCCACCCTCGTCTTTGCTGAGGACATAGACCTCGGCTTTGAACTTGGTGTGGGGCTTGATCGAACCTGGCTTGGCGATAACCTGGCCGCGCTCGATTTCTTCTTTCTTGGTGCCACGGAGAAGCACACCGACATTGTCGCCGGCTTCGGCGCTATCGAGGAGCTTGCGGAACATTTCGATGTCGGTGACGGTTGTCTTCTTGGTGTCGCGAAGACCAACGATTTCGACTTCCTCCATTTTCTTGAGGATGCCGCGTTCGACACGGCCGGTGGCCACGGTGCCGCGACCTTCGATGTTGAACACATCTTCCACGGGCATGAGGAAAGGCTGATCCTTCGGACGCTCTGGCTGCGGGATGTATTCATCCACGGCTGCCATGAGGGCGAGGATTTCTTTTTCGTATTCGGCGTCGCCTTCGAGAGCTTTGAGGGCGCTGCCTTTGATGATTGGAATAGTGTCGCCCGGGAACTCGTATTTGCTGAGGAGTTCGCGGACTTCCATTTCGACGAGCTCGAGGAGGTCTTTGTCGTCAACCATGTCGACCTTGTTCATGAAAACAACGATCGAAGGCACGCCGACCTGACGGGCGAGAAGGATGTGCTCACGGGTCTGAGGCATTGGGCCGTCTGCGGCGCTGACGACGAGGATCGCACCGTCCATCTGAGCGGCGCCGGTGATCATGTTTTTCACATAGTCGGCGTGGCCGGGGCAGTCGACGTGCGCGTAGTGGCGGTTGTCGGTTTCGTATTCGACGTGGGCCGTGTTGATCGTGATGCCGCGCTCTTTCTCTTCGGGAGCGGCGTCGATTTCATCATACTTCCTGGCCTGGGCCTTGCCGGATTTGGCGAGCACGGTTGTGATCGCGGCTGTGAGTGTGGTTTTACCGTGGTCAACGTGGCCAATCGTGCCGATGTTGACGTGCGGTTTGTTACGCTGGAACTGTTCTTTTGCCATCTTGATTTTTCGGTTGGATTTTTGTGTGCGGGACGATGTTGGTGGAGCCCATGACCGGGATTGAACCGGTGACCTCGTCCTTACCAAGGACGTGCTCTACCGACTGAGCTACATGGGCATTTGGCGGCCGGAGCCGCGGTGTTTGCACATCGACCTGCGTTATGTTTTCCCGGTGGAAAAAGGCGACGACGCTACCCGCTCCCGCATTTGCAAGGGGCGGTTGGCGTCCTCTCCTGTTTCCGACAGGGACGGGAAAAGTAGCGCTTCTGCGTTTTCTGTCAAAGGGAAAATACAGGTGGCCGGACGGACACTGACGGACACTGCGCACGACCGGTTGGTCAGGCGGCTTTCCTCGCGCGCTTGTTGCGGAGAACGGCGATGGTGACGAACGCGACCTCGCAAAGCACGAATGCCACAGCTCCGGGCAATCCGCCCGTGCCGAATCCGTAGCTGTGAAGTCCCACGCCGAGAATGAAGTTCACTCCATACCAGGCCATGATCACGCATTGGAAGGCGAGCACGGCACCGACGGCCATTCCAAATCCGCCCCACCTGCCGGCGATGCGGCCATGGAGAAGAAAGAGATAAGCCAAGAGAGCGATGAGCGCCCATGTTTCCTTGGGGTCCCAATCCCAAAACCGGCCCCAGGAGTAGTTGGCCCACACGCCGCCGAGGATGGTGCCGATGGCCAGAAGGAGCACGCCGATTTGGAGGGTTCGGTAGAGGTAATTGTGAAGGACTGGCGAGGACTTTGCGCCAAACATGGCTTTGCCGAGAATGATGTGTCCGACACCGAGCGCGAGGGCGAAGGCCGCGTAGCTCAGCGTGATTGTGAGCACATGGGTCGTGAGCCAGAAATTGTCCGCCAAGACAGGAACGAGCGGGTGGATCGAGCGATCGAGGATCACCGGCTGGGTATCGGCGAGGATCAGGGAGGCGACAGCCACCGGCACGGCCCCGAGGAGAAAATAGCGGCTTCGGTAGATCGCCTCAAAAATGAGCGCGAAGAAAATCGTGCCGAAGGCCACCCACACGACAGACTCATACATGTTCGTCACGGGCGCACGGCCTGAGATGATGATGCGGAAAACAAACCCGGCAAGTTGCACGACAAAGCCGCAGAGGCCGAAGGCCCAGCCCAGCGCATAGCCGGGCTTGCCTGGCACGACGAGCATTCCAATGCCCGCCGCAAGGTAGAGAATCCAAGCCCAGCGGAACGGATGCAGGCGCTGATAGAAGACCTCTACGGCGATCTTGTTGGCATCCGCCTGGAATCTCGCCTCCTCGCGGGCCTGCTCGGCGCGGAGCTCCGCAAGCCCGGCGTCGAAGTCGGATTGGTTGTTCAAGCGGAATCCCTCGCGCAGCTTGGCGAGCGCGGAGTCGTCGGGCTTCAGCGGGCTCCATGCGGCGGCACCTGTTGGCAACAGGGTGACGGAGCGTCCGCTCACGAGCCCTTCAAAAACCGCAAGCCGCATGCCGACAGTGGAAGCCTCGCGCTGGAGCACATCGAGAGTGGCCTTGGGATTTTTCGAGCGGATGGCAGAAACCTCTTGCAGGGCGGCGCGGAGCTTGTCGTTGCCGGCCAATTCGCGGTAGGTGAAAAGTTTTTTCGCGGGATCGATTCCCAGCTGATCCTTGAATTTTTTATTTCCGATGAGGATGAGCGGCTGGTCTTCCCAACCGACCGGTGTGAGCCACAGCGAGGCGACCGTCGCGGTCGAGCTGATCTTCACCCCATCCTTCATGTAGCGGCTTTTTCCCGAAAGGCTCAGGAGCGCCTCGTCGGCAAAGACCAGGAATGGCTTCTTGCGTCCACCCTCTTGAATCGGCACGGAGTCCAAGCCCGTGAGATCGAGGGCGTGCGAGGCGTTGCAGATAAATAAAAGTCCGGCGGCGAAGGTAAAAATGCGGATGAGAGATGTCATGCGTCCTTGGTTTTGGGTTTGAAGTAAAACATGGTGGCGATGCCGACACAAATGGCCAGCGAGCCGAACCATTTCAGCAGCCAGCCCGGATCGTAGAGGACCTGGAGTGTGGTTTCACCCAGATCGCGGGGGTTCCACTCGGCTTGGGAGAACTTGTAATTGATGCCGGTGAAATTGGCAAAAACCGTGCCCGGGAAGCTTGCCGGATGGTTCATGCGGGCAGTGCCGGTTTTTGTGAAACCCGTGCCGTCCTCTTTGAACTCCACCGTTGCGATGAAATTCGATGGCGTCTCGGTGCCCTCGTAGCGCGGCACCTCGAAATTCAAAAGCCGCATGGCAAACGGCATCGGACGCAATTCCAAGCCGTATCCGATACGAACGACATTCAACCCGTCCGTAAGCGAGGTGATTTCGCCGCTCGGGACCCAGCGCGTTTCGGAATCCTTTTTATCAGGAGAGACGAGCCTCGCGCGGAAACCGGGAACACCCGTCTCGCCCTTGGGCAATGGAGGGCCGGGCTTCATGGTCGAACGCACGGCGGCCTCGGGATAGTATCCGAGAACCTCCACCTGCCAATCCGCCCAACCAGTGGAAAAAGATTCGTCCGTTTTTGCGGTGCCCGACGCGAGTGTTGCCCCGCCACGCTGGAGCTGATAGCGGATGCCATCCCCGCCGGGAGCGGCCACCAGCGTGGGTGTCGAGTCGCCCTCGGCGGCCCGCGCGCTCTGAATCCGCACGAGCGCGGCCGGATTGTTCGGCTGGTCGCTCTTCGTCGCGGGACGCCCGGCCACCATTTCAAAATCGGGCCAGTAATCCTCCACCGTCACCAAGAAACCTCCCGCTTCGATCGGCGTTTTCATCACATCCGCCCGCAGATAGGTCACAGCCGCCGCATCAGGCGGGGCGATCGTGATTTTTCGTCCATCCGCTCCCAGCATGACGCGTATGCCAGTGGCCTTCTCCTCGCCTTGCACAACGGGCGCGAATTTTCCGAAGACCATCTGTGTTTCGCTGCCTCCAGGCGGCTTCGGCGGGGGAAGCTCGGATTGAAAAACCACACGTGCGAGTCCAAAAAAATCCCGCTCCTGCGGAGTCTTGCCCTCGAGCACCAAAGGCATCTCCAGAGTTTGCCCCATGCGCGGGCTGGTGAAGCGGAGCATGACGCCCGGCCCGCCCGACTCGGAGGGGACGAGTGTTTCCTCCTTGATGAGATTGTCGCTGAATCCATCGGCGATAATTTGCAGGTTTGTCTGAGGCACTTCGAAAACACGCGGACGCTTCTCGCTCGGGCGGACCGTGGCGGCGTCGAAGGGCATCACATACAAGGCCGAGTCGTTCGGGCTCTCGACCTGAATGATGCTGCGATTCACCGTCACCTTGCGCACGGGGCCCTTGTCCTTGTGCAGGGTGACATTTCCCTCAAACCCTGTGTGCAGGCCCACCATGGCTCCGATGAGCAGCGTGATGATGCCGTAGTGGGTGATGATAAATCCGGCGTGCTTTTTCTCCCAAGGCCAGCGGGTGAGGGTCACCGCGAAGAGGTTGATGCAGAGCACGGCCAACCAGACGATGAACCAAGGTGCCTTGTAGATGTAAACCTGTGCGATCTTTGTGCTGAACTCCGACTCGGCAATGGTCGCCGCCGCGCAGGCGATCGCTATGGTCGCCAAAAGAATGAGCGCCAACTGCAGCGATCCCAGCCAGTGAATGACACGCCAAGCGGTGGAATTTTTTTTACGCGCTTCGACCAGTCGCTTCCGTTCCAGCGCAGTCAAGATTCGCGCCCTCCGGTTGCGGTGCTTTTCAAAAAGGAAATGTCAGGTGAGCTCGGCAAAAACGGCATGACCGGCAGAAGGTATCCTGCCACTTCAAAGTTTCAAGCCGCGTCGCCTTGGAACTCTTGGCTCACCACCCTTTTCAGGTTTGCACAATTAAGGCCCAATCACTCGCGCGCCCCGCGTGATTCCAAAAAGGCCGCCATTTCCTCGCGCCCGAATTTTCGAGCGATTCCCAGAACAGAAAGCCCTGCTGCGTTGCGGGCGTTGATGTCAGCCCCGGCCTCAAGAAGTGCAGCCGTGTTTGGACCCGTCACCCCACACTGTGCAGCAATCATCAGAGGTGTAGTTCCGTCTTTTTTTCTGATATCCACTATGGCTCCGCGTGCGACAAGCTTGCTGATGATTTGCGCAGCCACCCGCCCCACTTCATTGTCACGCGTCGGTTGGTATCGGCCGGCGAGGGAGTGAAGAAGGTGCTCGCCAAATACTTCCGAGCGACGATTGATATCGGCTCCTCGCGCCAGAAGAAGATCAACCACATCGAAGCGGTTGTAATTTGCCGCCCATGAAAGCGCGGTGCGCTGATCGTTTTTTGCCAGAAACACATCCGGAGGCAATCCCGCGTCAAGCAAGCGAGCCACCTCCCCGAGATCGCCATTTTTGGCTGCCTCGATCAGCAAGGCTGTCGGTGAATTGTCCCGGCGAGCTGTGCTCTCATCGGGAAATACCCCGAACCTGCGAAGGATGCCGACCGTGGGGCGGTGGCTAGCCCAATTGGCCAAGCTTCCTTTCTTCGTTTGTTCCTTGGGATCAGCACCGGCGGCCACAAGAAGAAGAATTCCCCAGTCATTTCCAGCCTGTGCAGCCACGGTCAGCGGAGTTTCCCCGGAAGTCTTTTTTGCACTTGGGTTGGCACCGCGCAGAAGGAGATTGATTGCCATGCGGTCATGCGGCCAGCCAGGCTCAGTCAGAGCCGCCATGAGCGGCGTGCGCCCGCTCTTGTCGCCCAAATTTGGATTCGCGCCGGCAACCACAAGCAAGTTCACAAGGGCCTCCCTTCGTTTTTCAACCGCGCGCAGGAGTGAAGTCTTTCCGTTGGCGTCCTTCTCATTGATGTCCCATCCGCTGTTAAGGGCATCTATGACACTATTGAGATCTGCTGCAAGAATGGCATCGGCAATTCTCCTGCGGGGGGTCCGGTGTTTGTCAGTCTCCTGCGTGGCACATACCTCCTGCAAGAGCTTGACGATTTCCGGGGAATCCCCTTGCAGTGCGAGGTTCAGCGGGAGTTTTTCAGGAGGAACCCCGGGAGGATTCACTTGAGCACCCTGCCAGAGAAGATACTCCGCCACAGCAAAATCACCGCTTCTGGCAGCACACGCCAGAGGGGACAATCCGTCGTTGCTCCGAGCATTAGGATCTGCCCCGCCAAGAACCAGCGTTTCAAGCATCATCATCTTGAGGTCCGGCTCCAAGGGCCGCACAGGATCCAGCAGAGCATGCAATGGAGTTCGCCCCGCGGCGTCACGGGCATTCACGTCGGCACCGGCAGAGAGGAGCGCGAAGGAACTGATCTGGTGCCCGCGCCAAGCTGAAATATGCAGCAGCGTGCGACCTTCGGAATCCCGGATGGCATTGATGTCCGCTGCCCTCATCCGACGAAGACCCGGAACGTGTTGCTCGGGAACCCCCACGTCGTTGTGGGCCAATGCGAGCAATTCACTCTCAGCATGCGCATTCACAAAGTTTGCCAGGAACAAGGCAAACCCAATTAGGCGAATCATGCCTCCGCAAGCTGGCTTTTTCTGATGAGAAATCGCTATTCGACCCTTTAGGGCGTCTGGAGGGAGTTTGAGGCTGGAGGGAATCATAAGAAATTCGTTTTCTAGCGGGCGGGGGCTTTGAACGTCAAGCGCCCCGCATCCCGAAAATACAGAGTCCGGCGGGAGACGGGCTGGCAATGCGAGCTTCCACAGCGCATATTGTTGCTGCCGATTTGTCAGTTTTCCTCAAGCCCCGATTATCGTCGATCCATAGATCGACGAGCGGGCGTCTGGTTCGGGCCGGTCGCGAGCTGCGTCCACGCCTATCCCGGCTCGCCATGAGCCGGGGAGGCGCAGGATGCGTTCGATGACAGCGGCCCTGTCAATGTGGGCAACGATGCACTTCTCCTTTTGGTATTGAAGGCAAAGCAACGGACCTCCTTGGTTTCCGGCCTGCTATTTCCCTGTCTGGATGCTGAAGATGGCAGGCGCGTCATTGCTCCAGCCCGTGTTGCCGCTTTCGAAGCCGGGATTGTTGACGCGATTGACGCCGCCCGATGTTCCGAGGAAGACCTCGTCGAAATACATCGTGCCGGCCGCATTCGCGAAGGCGGTGTCGAAGCTCAGGTAAACCCGCTGGCGGTTCCCGGAGTTGAACACAGGTGTGGTGAATTTCGTCCATGTGGAGGTCGCATTGATCCGCACCGAGGCGAGCCGCCTTGTCCAAGTCGCATTCGCCCACACCTGCAATTCCAGCGAGCCGCTGCCCTTCACCCAGACGCTTGCGGTGTGGTTGGCATTCGGAGTCACGGGCACAGTCTGGTAGAAATCCTGGTAAGTCGCCGTGGCCGGTATCTTGGCCATTGCGGACCAGCTGCCGTTGAAAACAATCCCGCCCGTCGCGGGTGTGGGCGTAGGAGTCGGAGTGGGCGTGGCTGTTGGCGTCGGGATTGGCGTCGCCGTAGGTGAGGGAGTCGGCGTGGCCGTGGGTGACGGTGTGGGAGTCGGCGTCGCGGTTGCCGTGGGCGATGGCGTTGCGGTCGCGGTCGGAGTGGGCGTTGGAGCGCCGCTCTGGAGCTTGTCGCGAAGCGTTTTCACGATCTGCTGCATCGTGGTGTCGCTTTTGAAATCCTGGATATAGGTCCACCAAAAAACTCCGCCGATACTGCCGGGATAGTCGAAGCTGGCATTGTAGTATTGCTCCGCAACAGCGCGCTTGGCCGCGAGCGTGTCGGTCTGGTTGTAGGCCCACCAGAATTGCTGCCCGGGAATCCAATACCCCAGCTCGCCAAGTCCGATCTTCTGCGTCGGGAATTCCGCGCGCAGCGTCTTCATGACCTGATCGAAAGCCACACCCATCGGCGCCTGCTCCTGATATTGGGAAAAGGTGACGACATCGATATTCGCCCGCGTCGAGGCGGGGAGGTTCGCATTCATCCAGGTGAACATCGAATACGCGACGGTGTCGGTATTGATCTGCCAGAAAAATGTCAGGAAAGTCGGCTTGCCCGGCGCGCGCGCTTTCACCTCGGCGGCGGCATCCGCGATGCGCAGCCCGATCTCACTCGTCAGCCAGCTTCCATTCACCTCGTTGCCGACCTCCCACGCATCGATCTGCGGGAATGCGGTGAGGTAGTCGATGAAGCGCTGCTTGTATTGGGCGCGCGTGTAGCCCTTGTCGTAGGTGGAATCGATTGGTTGGCCCAGCACCTTCACGCCCTTCGATTTCGCGTAGTTCACAACGGTTGTGTAGGTCGATGGAGCCTGCCCTGCGTCAAAGACGATGCGAATCCACGCATACGGCGCGGCAAGTGTCGCCGCGAGGTCCACATTCGCTTGGTAATTGGAAACCGTGTCGATCGTGAAACCGATCCACGGCGTGAGCGTCGCCTTGTTCGCAGCGGCATAGACGGGCCCGTGCTCGGCGAGCATCGCGTCATAGGCCACCGCCAACTGGTCCAGCGCAAGCTGACCCGCTTTTCCCT
>JBJTGE010000105.1:0-5752 GCA_046093785.1 Spartobacteria bacterium | reverse complement strand
CTACGCATGTAACCCCGGGAGGGACAACCTCCGGCTTGTCCCAAGAATGAAACGTGCGGCAACCACGCCGCCACATCCCCATCACCACGCGCCAACACCACCCGCTCAGCTACCTACCACCCGCCCTCGGCAATCCCACCACCCGCTCTCCGGGCCAGAGATTATTTTTCGTAAACCATCCGCGTGGCATCTCGAGCGCGTAGGCGATGTGCGGGAAGCTGCTCGGCACGGGGGTTTCATTGAAAGGCTCGAGATCGTGAAGTTCCATGATTGCTCCGTTCGGGCCAATGTAGGCGATGGTCAGGGGCAGCTCGGTATTCCGCATCCAGAAGGCAACCGGGCCGGTTTGCGGCATGATAAAAAGCATGCCGGCATCGGCCGCGAGTTCTTTGCGAAACATGAGCCCGGCCGCGCGCTCGTGCTCCTCGTCGGCGATCTCCGCGCGAATCGTTTTGCCGCCGATCGAGAGTTTCGTGATCGGCAATTCAGGCTGGGCCTCGCTCTGCGCGCGGCATGTCAAGCAGGCGGAAATTAAAAAAACCGCCATCAGGAGAATCCGGACGCTAAAAGAAATTTCACCGATTTGATTGACAGGATGGCAGGATTTTGGAGACATACCGGACTTTCAAAAAACATGTATCCCGTCCGCAGCCTTCACGCAAACTCCCATCGCGCCAACCTCCGCGATTCGGCATTTCCTAAGACTGCGAAAACCCACCGGATTCACGGACTCAAACTTTCGATTGTGACGCTCTGATTCAATGGCGAATTTTTTTCCAAAATGGACAAACTGGCTTCCGCTGAAGCTGGTCATTTGTGCCGGTGCGCTGGTCACCGCCATTGCGGGCGGGCTCACCTATTACTTCACTCCCAAATACACGCGCGTCGGCTACGAGCCGAACCAGCCCGTGCCCTTCTCGCATGTGATCCATGTGCAGCAGCTCGGCATGGATTGCCGCTACTGCCACAGCTTCGTCGAGGTCGCCTCGCACTCGAATGTCCCGACCACCCAGACCTGCATGGCCTGCCACACGCAGATCAAGGCCGACAGTCCAAAGCTCGCCGCCGTCCGCGAGAGCTGGAAGACCGGCCAGCCGGTGAACTGGGTCCGCATCCACCAAGTTCCCGACTACACCTATTTCAACCACGCCGTCCATGTGAACCGTGGCGTGAGCTGCTACAGCTGCCATGGCGCGGTGAATGAAATGAAGGTCGTCTATCAGCACGAGCCACAGAGCATGTCCTGGTGCCTCGATTGCCACCGCGCTCCTGAAAATCACCTCCGTCCGCCCTCGGAAATCTACAACATGGCTTGGAAACCGGCTGAGGATACCACCCAGCGCGAAATCGGCCTGAAGTTTAAAGAGGAGTGGGAAGTCAACCCGCCCGTCACTTGCGGAGGTTGCCACCGATGAAGAAAAATTTGAACCACCCGGCCCCGGAGACCAACCCGCGCATCTGGCGCAGCCTTCGCGAGCGCGAGAACGATCCGGAATTCTTGAAACACCTGCAGACCGAGTTCCCTCGCGGAGCCGATGTCTACCAGGACAGCGGTCTCTCGAAGCGTGAGTTCATGAAGCTCATGGGCGCATCGATCGCCCTCGCCGGTGTCGGCCTGGCAGGTTGCCGCCGCCCCGAGTCCTACCTCGTTCCTTTCACCAAAGGCGTGGAATTCGCCATCCCGGGAAAATTTCTCTACTACGCGACTTCGATGCCAGCCCGCTACGGCGCGGTCCCGCTCATCGCCACGACGGCCGATGGACGCCCCACCAAGCTGGAAGGAAATCCACTGCACCCCTTCAGCAATGGCGGCACCGACAGCTTCGCCCAAGCCGAAATCCTCAATCTTTACGATCCGCACCGCTCGAAGCAGATCACGGAAAATGGAAAAGCATCCGATGCCGCCGCATTTGACGCTTTCGTTCAATCCCTCGTCAACGCCAAGCAGGATGGCGTGGCCATTCTCACCGAGCCGAAAACCTCCCCCACCCGCGACCGTCTGCGCGCCGCGCTGGAGTCGAAATTTCCCAATCTTCTCTGGGCGGAATACGATCCTCTCGCCGCCACAGCAACTGCAGAGGCGAACGAAGCCTCCTTCGGGCCGAATACACGCCTCGTGCCTCAATTTGAAAAGGCCGACATCGTTCTTGCAATCGGTAGCGATTTTCTGAATCCGATCGAGACCGGCATCGGTTTCGCCCAAGGTTTCGCCGCACGCCGCAGCCCCGAGCAGAACGGCAAGTCGATGAACCGCCTCTACGCCGTGGAGAACCACTTCACTGTGACCGGCGGCATGGCCGACCACCGCCTGCGCTGCAAGGCTTCCGAACTCGGCGAATTCACCCGCCAGTTGGCTCTCGCTCTCGCGAATCAAACCAATGACGCCAACCTCGCCGCCGTGGCCAAGGCTTTTCCCGAGTCGAAAGCCGATCTCAATGCGGATTGGGTCAAGGAATGCGCTGCAGATTTGGCGGCCAATAAAGGCCGTTCGATCGTCCTCGCCGGTCCTCTCACCCCGGCCCCGCTCCAGACGCTCGTCAACGCGATCAACAACGCCCTCGGCAATATCGGCTCGACGCTTCTCGCGGTGAAAACCGACGCGGTGGATACCGCCTCGATCGCCGACCTCGCTGCCGCCATTAACAAAGGCAGCGTCAAAAATCTCTTCCTCCTCGGCGTCAATCCCGTTCAAAACGCACCAGCCGATCTCGATTTCGCCGCGCTCCTGCCCAAGGTTGCGAATACAGTCCACCTCGGCCTTTTCGAGGACGAAACCGCCAAAGCCTGCCGCTGGCATGTGCCCGCCGCCCATTTCTTGGAATCCTGGGGCGATGTTCGCACCTTTGACGGCACCTACACTTCGGTCCAGCCGATGATCCTTCCACTCTGGAATGGCGTCTCCGAGATCGAACTGCTCAACAAACTCACCGGCGCTCCAGCACCGGAAGGCCCTGCTCTCGTTCGGGCGACATTCAACAAAGTCGCCAAAGGTGCCAGCGACGATTCATGGAATGCCTTCCTCCGTGATGGTTTCCTGCCCGATTCGGACTACGCGCCCGCCAAAGCTTCCTTCAACGCAAACACCGCTGCCGCACTGGCCAAGCAAGCCCAGCCTGCGAAAGCCGATGCCTTGGAACTCGTTTTCCTCCAAAGCGCCAGCGTGGACGATGGACGCTATGCGAACAACTCCTGGCTCCTCGAAACGCCGGATTTTGTCACCAAACTGACTTGGGACAACGCCGTTCTCGTCAGCCCGGCCACAGCCAAGAAGCTCGGCATCAAAGCCAACAATTTCAATGTCCTCGGTGATATCGCCGAGAAGATGGGCAATGAAGTCAACTACGACCTCGTCGCCGACATCGTGGAAATTTCCGATGGCAAAAAAACCATCGAAGCCGCAGCGATTGTCGCTCCCGGCCATGCCGACGACTCGCTTTCGATCGCCCTCGGCTACGGACGCAAAGGCGTTTCCGCTCTCATGGATGGCGTTGGTTTCGATGCCTATCCGCTTCGCAAGACCGACTCCATGCTTTTCCTCAGTGGAGTCACCCTCAAAGTCACAAACCGCGACTACCCGATGGCTCAAACCCAAGAGCATCGCAGCATGGAAGGCCGCGACCTCGTCCGCGAGGGAACCATCGAGCGCTACGAGAAGGACAACGCCTTCGCCCAGTCGATGGGCATGGATAGCCACATCCCGCCAAATATTTCTCTCTACACCCATCCCGAACTGACCTCCAAGGAACAGTGGGGAATGACGGTGGATCTCAATACTTGCACCGGTTGCAACGCCTGCGTTGTCGCCTGTCAGGCTGAGAACAATGTCCCGGTCGTCGGCAAGGACCAAGTCCGCAAAAACCGCGACATGGCATGGATTCGCCTCGACCGCTACTTCGCGGGGGATGCCGATGAACCTGAAATGCTCACGCAGGCCGTCATGTGCCAGCACTGCGAAAATGCCCCGTGCGAAACCGTTTGCCCGGTCAATGCCACCGTGCACAGCGAGGATGGCCTGAACCTCATGGCTTACAACCGCTGTATTGGAACGCGTTACTGCGCGAACAACTGCCCATGGAAAGTTCGCCGTTTCAACTACTTCGATTACAACCAACGGCCAATCGACGAACTCTACTGGGGCCCACTTGCCAAAAAAGGAATGGCCGACAGCCTCAAGATGGCAAAAAATCCCAATGTCACCGTGCGTATGCGCGGCGTCATGGAAAAGTGCACCTTCTGCATCCAGCGTATCGAGGAGGCCAAAATATCCCGCCTCGTCGAAGCAGGTCCAACCCCTGCCAGCGAAACGCCCATTGCCTCGTTCAAAGTCGCTTGCCAACAGGCCTGCCCGAACGACTCGCTCGTCTTCGGCGACATCGCCAATCCGAAAAGCGCGGTTTCGATTTCCCGTAAAGACCCGCGCCGCTACGAGATGTTCAAATATCTCAATGTCAGCCCGCGCGTCCTCTACTTGGCCCGTATCAAAAATCCGAACCCGAAAATGCCAGGCGCCGATCAAGTCGGTATGGCCAACGGCTCGGGACACCATGGCGATGACCACGGTGCGGACCATGGATCCCACAACGCTCAACCGCCACACGGCGCAACCCACGCCCCCGCCGGCCACTAACAGCTTCCTGACCAATGTCCAACCCGACAGCCACAGCCGAACACAACGAGCCCCTCACGGCGGAGGATAAACAACTCGTCCGTCCACCGCTCGTGCTCAACCAGCGCACGATGGGCTGGATCAGCTCCTACATCAGCTCAATCGTGGAGGGTAAAACTCCCACCTGGTGGTATGCCTCCATGGCATTCACGGTGCCGCTCACCCTTGTCTGCTTGTCGCTTCTCGCCTACCTCATCTCCACAGGCGTCGGCGTTTGGGGTAACAACCATCCCGTCGGCTGGGCGTGGGATATCACAAACTTCGTGTTCTGGATCGGTATCGGCCATGCCGGAACGCTTATCTCGGCGATTCTCTTCCTGACCCGTCAGAAGTGGCGCACATCCATCAACCGCGCGGCCGAAGCCATGACCCTCTTCGCCGTCGTTTGCGCCGGCATCTACCCCGCTCTGCATGTGGGCCGCGTCTGGATGGCCTGGTTCCTCGCTCCGGTTCCAAATGCCAACGCAATCTGGCAAAACTTCCGCTCGCCGCTCCTTTGGGATGTGTTCGCGGTTTCCACCTATTTCACCGTTTCCGTTCTCTTCTGGTATACCGGTCTCATCCCCGATCTCGCCACCCTGCGCGATCGCTGCAAGACCAAGATTCGCAAATTCATCTACGGTGTCCTCGCCCTCGGATGGCGCGGTGGCAACCGCCAATGGCGCCATTATGAAATGGCCTATCTGATCCTCGCCGGTCTCTCAACGCCTCTCGTGCTCTCCGTGCACTCGGTCGTGTCTTTCGACTTCGCGACCTCGGTCGTTCCCGGTTGGCACACCACCATCTTCCCGCCTTACTTCGTCGCAGGAGCTATCTTCGGTGGATTTGCCATGGTGCTGACCATCATGATTCCGGCTTGCGCGATCTACAAACCACTCCACGACCTCGTGACCGTGAACCATGTGGACAAGATGTGCAAAATCATCCTGCTCACCGGTTCCATTGTTGGCTACGCCTACCTCATGGAGCTCTTTATCGCCTGGTATGGAGCCAATCCTTACGAGCGCGCCGCCTTCTGGTATCGCGCCTTCGGTCCTTACTGGTGGGCTTACTGGGCCATGATGTTCTGCAATGTGATCTCGCCAC
>JBJTGE010000104.1:0-4102 GCA_046093785.1 Spartobacteria bacterium | reverse complement strand
AATGAGAGAGGATTTCGTCGCGGACCATTCGGGAGTTCGCGATGACGAGGCGGGTGTTGGCGGGATCGAAGACGCGGCGCTCGAGTTCCAGAATCTCTCCGTGCTTGCGGTTCAGCCAGCGGGTGGCCTTTTTCCAAAAAGGCTCGAATGCATCGCGCCGCGCGAGCCAGGCGGCGTGCACGCCATCGCCCGCCCTGTAAACATCGCAGCCGGGCACGCGCTCCATGCTGAAGTGGATGTCACAGCCGGTGCGCGCTTGTTGAAAGGCGGCGGCGAATTCGCGGGGCGATTTGCCGCCCAGGCGTTGGATGTCTCCAAACGGCCAGCGTTCGGCGGGCCAGTCGGCGGTGGTGATGAGGGTGGTCTCTTGACCCGAGCTGCGCAGCGCGGAGGCGAGGCGGATGAGGTAGGCTTCCGCACCTCCCGTGCTCGAGTGTCCGCGGCGAACGAAGCCGATTTTCATCAGCCGCGTGTGCCGGGATGCTCGTTCTCCGCTTTGGGTGGACGGCCGAGCAGGCAGGACATGGATTCGCGCGGCGGCTTGCCCTCGTGGAGCACGGCACAGACCTCGGCGGTGATCGGTGCGTCGATGCCGAGGCGCTTCGCGCACTCGGAGGCGCTCAAGGCTGTCGGCACGCCTTCGGCAACGGTTTTCAGCGAGGCGATGATATCCGCCGGTTTTTCCCCGCTCCCGAGACGCTCGCCGAACTGGCGGTTCCGGCTTTGCTTGCTGAAGCAGGTGACCATGAGATCGCCCGCTCCGCTGAGGCCGAAGAAAGTTTCACGACGACCGCCCAAGGCCATGCCAAGGCGCGTCATTTCCGCAAGGGAACGGGTCACGAGTGCCGCTTTGGCGTTGTCGCCCATGCCGAACCCGTCGCAGACGCCGGCCGCGATGGCGTAGATATTTTTCAATGCGCCGCCGAGCTGGACGCCGGTGATGTCATCCGTCGTGTAGGCGCGGAATCCCTTGGAGGAAAAAATGCGCTGCAAGGGCTCGAGCAAGTCGGCGTGCGAGCTGCCGATCACGCTCGCCGCCGGGATTTGGCGGGCGATTTCCGGCGCGAGATTCGGGCCGGAGAGGACAGCCAGGCGGCACTGGGGTAGGAACTCTCCGAGCACTTGGCTCATGAGGAGTCCG
The DNA here is from genome assembly GCA_046093785.1 of Spartobacteria bacterium. Taxonomy (GTDB): domain Bacteria; phylum Verrucomicrobiota; class Verrucomicrobiia; order Chthoniobacterales; family Terrimicrobiaceae; genus UBA967. The sequence continues at coordinate 2,961 of JBJTGE010000104.1, read as the reverse complement.
GTGCCGGATTCGATACCTTTCGTGCAGGAGACAATCACCGTGCCACTTGGCAGGTTCAAAGCGGCGAGAGCGCGGGCGGTATCTCTCATCACTTTGGAAGGAACGACGACCACGATCAGATCGCTCTTGCCAGCCACCGCCAAATCAGCCGTGGCACTCACATTCGGCGGAAGGTTGATTCCGGGCAGGTAGTGGGAATTTGTGTGGCGGGAATTGATTTCGTCCGCAACAGCCGGGTTGTGCGCCCAGATCGTGACAGGAAGGCCGTGCTCGGAGAGCAGAAGCGCGAGTGCCGTTCCCCAGCTGCCGCCGCCAATAATGCTGATTTTTTTAAACATGGTTCAGGAAACGGAGCGGGGCTTTTTTTCGAAACGCTTTTCCGTTCCGGCGAGGAGGCGCGAGATGTTGGATTTGTGGCGCCAGATGGCGAGCACGCACATGACTGCGGCGATGCCCGTTCGCAAGGGATCACCCTGCCCGAGGGCCCACATGCCGGCCGCCCCCGTCGGCAGTGCCACGGCCGCCCCGAGGGATGCCACCGAGACATACCGCGTCGAATAAAAGAGGGTGAGCCAGACGAGCAGGCCGAAGGCGAAAACCGGCGGCGGAAAAAGCGCGAGCATGATGCCGGCCGCTGTGGCAATGCCTTTGCCGCCTTGGAAGCGCAGCCAGACGGGATAGGTGTGGCCGACCATGGCAAAGATGGCTCCCACGACGCCTGCGTTGATCACCACGGCTTGCGGTGCGTTAAACGCTTTCAAGGCGACCAGGAAGGCAACCATCACGGCGAGCCAGCCTTTGAACGCATCGAGCGCAAACACGGTGTAGCCCCATTTTTTTCCAAGGATGCGAAGGGCGTTCGTCGCGCCTGTGCTGCCGCTGCCTTGCTTGCGAAGATCCACGCCTTGCATCCGGCCGGCAAGAAATCCCCATGGAATCGATCCTAGGAGATAAGCTTGAGCGGCGGCGATGAGGTAAAGCGTCACCCGCGAAGGAATCCCTCTTGCAGCCCTTCGTCTCAAGAAAAATCCTGCGCTCGTCTGCGGGATGTGCCAATTTGCACGGCGGATCGGTTTCAGATCCCCACTGGATATTCATGCAACAGGTCAAAGACACACTCCGCGCCTCCGTGCGCATCGGCTATGACGGCAAGGTCTACAAGCAATTTCGCGGACCCAAGGCCGAAGAGCGTTTCGAGAACGAGGTGAAGGTGCTGCGCTACCTTGAGAAGCGCGCCTGTCCGTTTGTTCCAAGGCTCGTGGAGAGCGATGCGGAGGCGCTGAAAATCGTAACGACGAACTGCGGCACACGCGTGGACCACTTGGATGACGCGCGCTGCCGCGAGCTGTTCGCGGAACTCGAACCCTACGGTGTGCGGCACGATGATGCCGACATACGGAATGTCACCTACCGCCAGGCCGATGGACGGTTTTGCCTGATCGATTTCGAGTTTGCGACCATCCTGGAGCCTGAACCATGAGCGATCATCCCCATCCTGCCCAACGCATCGCATGGTCCGGCCATACCGATTGCGGGAAGGTGCGTAAAAACAACGAGGATTCCTTTCTGGGCCTGCTCGTCGATGCGCAGGGTGCGCAATTGCTGGGAAAAATCGGGGACTCGGATGTCGAAAAATCCGATTTTGTTTTCGCCGTGAGCGACGGGATGGGCGGGGCGATGGCGGGAGAGTTCGCGAGCAAGATCGCCGTGGAAAAAATCACGAAACTCCTGCCTCCCGTCTTCGCACAAGGTGCTTCAGGCATTTCCAGCGGATTCCGCGATGTGCTTCAGGAGGTGTTTGTCGAAATCCACCGCGCGCTGCTCTATCTCGGTTCCTGCTATGACGAGTGCCGTGGCATGGGTGCCACGCTGAGCCTCTGTTGGTTCACTCCGGGCTGGATGTATTTCGCCCATGTCGGCGACAGCCGCATTTATTTCCTTCCGGCGGACGGCGGCATGAAGCAGATCACCAACGACGACACTTATGTCGGCTGGCTTTTTCGAAACGGCCAAATCAACGAGCGCGAGGCGAAAAACCATCCCCAGCGAAATGTCCTCCAAAAAGTCCTCGGCGCAGACCCGCAGACTATCGAGCCCCAGACCGGCGCTGTGGGGCTTGAGCCGGGCGACCGCTTCCTGCTTTGCACGGATGGCGTCACCGACGGCCTCTTCAACAGCCGCATCGAGGATATTCTCCGCAACACGCCCCGCGAGGCCGCGCCGGCCCTCGTTCGCGAGGCAATCGCCGCCTCCGGTCGCGACAATGCAACCGCCGTGGTGGTGGATATTGCCGGATAGTTTCTTTTGAAAACTTGGCGCACCGGCTTTTGCGGTGCTACTCTGTGTGTTCGCATGCAACAGCCGCCTGTCACCAAATACCGGCCCTTCCCGCAGGTCGATCTTCCCGACCGCCAGTGGCCGAACCGCGCTCTGACCTCCGCTCCCGTTTGGTGCAGCGTGGATCTTCGCGACGGCAACCAGGCGCTCGCGCAACCGATGAGCGTGGAGGAAAAACTAGAGTATTTCCAGATGCTCGTTGGGATCGGCTTCAAGGAAATCGAAATTGGTTTTCCTTCGGCCTCGCAAATCGAATTCGATTTCTGCCGCCGTCTCATCGAGGAAAACCTGATCCCGCAGGATGTCTCGATTCAAATCCTCTGTCAGTGCCGCGAAGATCTGATCCTCCGCTCGCTCGAGGCGCTGCGCGGGGCACACAGCATGATTTTCCACCTCTACAATTCGACCTCTCCGAAGCAGCGCGAATATGTCTTCAATGCAACGCGTGAGCAGATCGTCTCCATCGCCACGCATGCCGTTTCGTTTTTGAAGGAAAAAATGCAGCCGCTCGTCGCGGCGGGCTCGCGCATCCGTCTCGAATACTCACCCGAAAGCTTCACGAGCACGGAACTCGATTTCGCCCTGCAAATTTGCGAGGCCGTGACCGATGTCTGGCAGCCGACA
>JBJTGE010000103.1:0-4638 GCA_046093785.1 Spartobacteria bacterium | reverse complement strand
CTGCCCATGTTGGCGACGCTGAAAGCAACACTATGAAAACCCTAAAATCTCTCACCCTCACCGGATCCTTCTGTGCGCTCTTCCTGTCATCCGCCTTCGCCCTGCCGCCGTGGAAAGGCGGGCCGGCATTGGAAAGCATCGAAAAGAAATCCGATGTCGAAAATCTCGGCCCGAAATCCCAACTCGTGCTCGTCTGCAAGGCGTCGAACACCGTCACGATCATCGATGTCAAAGACGCCAACGAAGCCCTGAAGTTGTGCGCCGAGGGGAGGATGGTCGAGTGCAAGGATTGTCACAGGCATTACAAGGTCGTCTGGAAAAATCCCACGGGCAAAAGTGGCGGCAACGAACTCAAAATGGATATCGTCAATGCCAAAGGCGAATCCTGCATGTTCCTCGCGAAGCTGAAATAGCCGTCCTGCGGAAATCCGGGCACCCCGCCCGGTCGGCGCAAACCATTCTTTGAGCGTTTGCGCCGGTGTTTATAAAAGGCATTCCGGTTTTCGCTTCCGGAAGGCGCGGTGGATTATTGCCGTCACACGCTCCGGGTGGATTCCCTGTTTCATGAAATCCATTCCATTCACCATCAATCCCGAGGGGCGGCCCAAGCAGGTGTGGGATGCCTTTGTCCTTGGCGTGACGGTGTTGGCGGCGGTGGAAACCCCGCTGCGACTGGCTCTGCAGCTTCCTCTCACGGGCTGGTTGCTGGCGTTGGAGGTTTTCATCTCGGCCTGCTTCCTCGCGGACATGGTGTTGAATTTCATCACTCCCGTGCATGTGAACGGACAGCTTGTGACCTCGCGCAAGGAGATCGCCCGGCACTATCTGAAGGGGTGGTTTTTAGTGGATCTGCTCTCGATTTTTCCCTGGGCGATCTTCGGGGCGCTCTGGGAGGAGATGAGGTTGCTTCGCCTGCTGCGGTTGGTGCGCATTGCGGACTTCATGCGGAGGATGGCGAAGGAAAATGTGATCAACGCGAGCGTGCTGCGGATGATTTTTCTCGGCTTCTGGGTCGCGCTTTTCGCCCATCTGGCGGCGTGCATTTGGATCACGCTGGGCGCGGGAAATATCGGGCCCGAGTGGGCCACGCACGGTGGTTTGCTCTACCTGCGAAGCTTCTACTGGGCGGTGACGACGATTGCGACGATCGGCTACGGTGATGTGACTCCGGTGACTCCGATGCAGACCGGTTTCACCATCGTGGTCGAGGTGATCGGCGCGGGCCTCTACGGCTATGTGATCGCTATTTTCGCGAGCTTGATTGCGAACCTCGACTCGGCGCGCCGGAAGTTTTCGGAGCAACTCGACGAGATCAACACCTTCATGCGCTTCCGGAAAATCCCGGCCGATCTTCAGAAGCAGATTCGCAGTTACTACGACCACCTCTGGGAATCGCGCCGTGGATACAACGAGGCCCATGTGCTGGCCGATCTGCCGGATTCGCTCAAGCTGAAGGTCTCGATTTTCATCAACAAATCGATGCTCGAAAAAGTGCCCATCTTCGAAGGCGCGGGTGAGCCGCTCGTGGAGGAACTCCTCATGCATCTGAAGCCGGCCATTTTCACTCCTGGGGATTATGTTTTCCGGACGGGCGATGTCGGAGACTGCATGTATTTCGTGAACACTGGCCGCGTGGAGGTGGTCTCCAGCGATGGCGACACGGTCTTCGCCACGCTCTCTCCGGGGAGTTATTTCGGGGAAACCGCGCTGCTGCTGAACCAGCCAAGAAACGCCTGTGTGCGCGCCGTGGATTATGTCGATCTCTACACGCTGAACCGGTCGACGCTGGGCGAAATCCTGAAAAAATTCCCCGCCTTTCAGACACACCTCCATGAACTCGCGGCGGAGCGCCAGGCGGGGAAGAAGGCGTAGCGGCCTCCGTGCCGATTGCGGTCGGCATTTTGTATGTTAAAACAAGGCATGATGATCGCTCTCCGGCTCGCTTTGGGGCTTGCTCTTCTACTCACCGCTGTGCAACCCGCCGGCGCGCAGGTTTACAAAGGCCAGATGCTGGTGAAAGCCACGCTGCTCGCCGACACCTCGGCCATCGTGCCGGGCAAGGTTTTCCAAGCCGGCGTGCTGCTGGAAATGGCTCCCGGTTGGCATACCTACTGGCAATACAGCGGGGATGCAGGCCTCCCGACGAGCATCGACTGGGAGCTGCCGCCGGGCTTCACAGCAGGGCCGATTCAGTGGCCTGTGCCGCAGAAAAAAAACGAGCCGGGGGATATCCAGGTCTATGCCTACAGCGGGCGGGTGCTGCTGCTGACGGATATCACAGCGCCCTCCGCTATTTCGGGAAATGTCACGCTGCGCGCGGATGTCTCGTGGCTCGTGTGCGAGGAAATTTGTGTCCCGGGCGGGGCCAAGGTCGAGCTCGACTTGCCGGTCGCGAAGTCGGCAGAGCCAGCAAATATGCCGCTCTTCGAGGAATTCCGCGCGGAGCTGCCGTTGAGTTCCAAGCCTCCATTCGATCTGGTCTGGAAGCGGGCGGGGGATTTCCTCTCGCTTCAGGTGCCGGGCGCGCCGGAGGGTATGCGGCTCGATCTTTTTCCATTGCCTGCGGAAAACCAAATCGTGGGCCACGCGTCTTTTTCCGCACCCGACACGCTCCGCATCAAGGCGGGCAGCCCCTTCAGCGGCGTGCTCTCGGCAGGCGAGGGCGCCGCGCGGCGGGCATGGTTTGTCTCGGACTCGGCTGCGAGCGCGGCTCCTGCGGGCGAGGCCGCGAGCCTCTCGCTGGGGTTGGCCCTTTTTTACGGATTTCTGGGCGGTCTGATTTTGAATCTCATGCCGTGTGTGCTGCCGGTGATCTCGCTGAAAATATTCGGCTTCATCAAGCAGGCAGGTGATTCGCGGCGGAGCATTCTGCTGCATGGGCTGGCCTTTGCGGCGGGGATTTTCGTTTGGTTCCTCGGGCTGGGAGCGGTCGTCGTGGCGCTCAAGTCCGGCGGCAGCGAGGTGACATGGGCGTTTCAATTTCAAAATCCCTGGTTCAATGTCGCCATCGGCTCCGTGGTGTTTGTCTTCGCCCTGAATCTCGCGGGCGTGTTTGAATTTGTCCTGCCCGGCCGGGCCTCGAATGCAATGGAATCCGCCGGCTCGAGCGAGGGATTGGCGGGCTCGTTTTTTCAGGGCGTTTTCGCCACGCTGTTGGCCACGCCTTGCACGGCGCCGTTTCTCGGAAGCGCACTGGGATTTGCCTTCAGCCAATCGGCGGGCGTAATTTTTGCCATGTTCGCGGCCGTGGCCTCCGGCATGGCGCTGCCTTACCTCCTCCTGAGCGCGAGTCCGGGATGGCTGAAATTTCTGCCGCGCCCGGGCGCTTGGATGGAGCGGCTCAAGCAATTCATGGCCTTTCCGCTCTTCGCGACGCTGGTTTGGATTTTCTCCATTCTCGGTGGACAAGGAGGCACCGAAGGCGTCGTGTGGTTCTGCGCTTTTCTGCTGTGCCTGGGTCTCGCGGGTTGGCTTCTGGGCTCGTTCTGCGGTCCGCTGGCTTCAAAGCCCAAGCGCGCAGTCGTTCTGCTGCTGATCGCCTGCATCCTCGCCGGCGGGGGATGGTATTTCCTCGGGAAAAAATTCGCCCAAGTTGGTGTGGCGACGAGTGACCGTCTGGAATGGGCGTCATTCTCCGCAGCCCGCGTTCAAGCCGAGCTGGCCGCCGGGCGTTCGGTGTTTGTGGATTTCACGGCGGATTGGTGCATCACCTGCAAATTCAATGAACGCACGGCCATCGATACCCCGGCGATTCGCGCGCTGCTGAAGGAAAAAAATATCACGCCGGTCAAAGCCGATTGGACGAATGCCAATCCGGAGATCACTCGCGCGCTGAAAAGTTTCGGCCGGGTCGGAGTTCCTCTCTATGTGCTCTACTCCGCCTCAAACCCGTCCGCGCCTGTCATTCTTCCCGAAATCCTCACCGAAGGCATCCTGGCCGAAGCGCTCAAGAAAGTGCCTTGAAGTCGCGCGGGCTTATTTTTTCCGGTCTGATTTTTGAAGAACCCCCGGAAGCCAGGTCCACACGATCTGGGTTGAAACCGCGTAGTTCCAGACCGCACCCACGAGCGCGCCGGCCGCTCCCGCAAACCACCAGGGAATGTTTTGCTCAAAAAGATATTCCGCCGCCTGCACATTCACCACGGCACCCATTCCGCAAATCAGCATGTAGGCCACGAGGCCCGGCAGAAGAAGGCCGCCTTTGATGCGCTGCTGACGGAAAGTCACCGAGTTGTTCACCAAAAAATTCGAGGCCATCGCCGCAAGAGTTGCCAATATCTGAGCCGTGACAAATGCAACCGCCGCCAACTTGTGCAGAACACCGAGCATTGCCAGATGCAATACCAGACCGCTCAATCCGGCCAACACATAAAGAACAAAGCGGACCGGCACGAAGCGGCCGAAAATTTTATCCGCCAGCAAGTAAAGATACTCAAAGGCCACCACGATATCCAACTTGCTCTCGCCATGCTGGCGCGTGCGGAACTCATACGGACACTCCCTCACGCGGAGCGGCCGCCCGGCTGAAAGCACGATATCAAGCAGGATTTTGAATCCCTTCCCCGTCATCGAACGCACGGTTTCCTCAAAAAGTTCCCGCCGAATCGCAAAAAATCCACTCATCGGGTCGGTGAGAGG
>JBJTGE010000102.1:0-8945 GCA_046093785.1 Spartobacteria bacterium | reverse complement strand
AATTCCGTGCCGTTGAGGAGCGTTCCGCGGTAGTTCACCTTCACGGTGTCGGTCGCCTTGGGGCTGCGGCCCTCGCCGGGGTTGAGGATGATGTATTGCAAGCCGCTCGCCGTTGTGTGGACGCCGGGTTTCGTTGCATTTTCGGCCAGGAAAGCCTGACCCCTCTCGAGTGCGGATTGTGCCATGGTGGTGTGTGTGAAAAACAAAGTCGCCAACGCGGCGATAGGTAGCAGCTGTTTGAGCATCTCTAAAACCTACCCGCCCGAAACCGCGCTTGGCAAACCCGAAGGCTCGATGGAATGCGATTTCTTCGCGAAGTTTTCCGGGCGCCGCACATAGTGGCTCGGCGGCATGCCGGTATGGCGTTTGAACCAGCGCGAAAAATAATTGGGATCATCAAGCCCGATTCGCGCGGCGACCTCCTGCATCGGGAGGCCTTGGGTGATCAAGCGCTTGGCTTTTTCCAAGTTCAGCGCGTCCCGTTGCTGGAGGAGGGTGAGGCCGGTTATTTGCTTGAAGCGCCGGTTGAGATAGTCGGGTTGGTATCCCGTCGCCCCTGCCAACTCTCCGATCGTCTTCGCCTGGCTTTCCTCCCCTCCAGCAAGGTTGATGAATTTTTTGACAAACGCAGGCATGGCGCGGTTTTCGCGTGGCAGAATGCCCAACGAGCGCAGCTGCGTGTCGAGGATCGTCAATGCCGCCGAGGAGGCCAGCAATCGCGCCTCAGGCGCCTCCGGGTTTTTGAGGCGGTTGAGCTGCGACATCGCGTGCCGTATGCCGGTGGACTCGGATTGGTTCAGGTGCGAGAAGCGGAAATCCATCGGGCCATCCCACTCGAAGTCGAGTGCCAGACTCAATGGGCGCCGCCCGCTCGATTCGCGAAACCCGTGCGCCATGCCAGCAGGCAATAGAGCGATCGCGCCGGAGAAAACCCGGTATTCCGCCGAAGGCGTCATCAGCGTTCCAGCGCCGGAGAAGTAGCACAGAATCTGACAAAATTTGTGCCGGTGCATCTCCAGCGCATCGGCCTCGGGGAGATGCTTGTGGAGGCACAGGCGGCGCATCCGCAGACCGGGCAGGCGCACATCCAAAGCCTGCAGAAGCAGGGGGCGGTAATCTTTCATTGTCTCTTAAAAAAATAAGTCGGAATCGTGCTAATTTCTATCGGCGTTGTCATCACTCGATTTTTTATCCTATGGCATGCTGCTCTCCGCATGAACCCACCAGCCAATATCCTTGTCACCGGTTCGAGTCGTGGTCTCGGCCGTGGAATCGCCGTCAAACTCGCCGCCGCCGGCCACAGCGTCGCCATCCACTACGCGAACAACCGCGCCGCCGCCGATGAAACCGCCGCCGCCTGCGCTGAAGTCGCTCCAAACAGCGCCCAAAAATTCCCCGTCGTCGGTGGAAATGTCGGGCTTGCTGCAGACCGTGAGCGCCTCATGGATGAAACACTCGCCGCATTCGGTCGCCTCGACGCCCTCGTGAACAACGCGGGCATCGCCCCCCGCGTTCGCGCGGACATCATCGAGGCGACGGAGGATATCTTTGACGAGGTGATCGCTGTGAATCTCAAGGGCCCTTATTTTCTCTCCCAGTTGGCTGCGAAGCACTGGCTGGCGAATCCGGGTCAATCGACGCTCAAGGGTGGCTACAAACTCCTCTTCATCTCATCCCTCTCCGCCAACACCGCATCGATCAATCGCGGCGAGTATTGCATTTCCAAAGCCGGACTCGGCATGGCCACGCAACTCTGGGCCGTCCGACTCGCCGAGGCGGGTATCTCGGTTCTCGAACTCCGCCCGGGCATCATGGCGACGGATATGACCGCCGGCGTGAAGGAAAAATACGACAAGCTGCTGGCAGAGGGCCTCGTTCCTCAAAAACGCTGGGGCAACCCCGACGATGTCGGCCTCGCTGTGGAATCCATCCTCGGCGGCGCGTTCCCGTTCTCCACCGGCGATGTCATCAACATCGACGGCGGCTTCCACCTCCGCAGACTTTAACCCCACCCACACCTATGATCCGAATCGACTCGAACCTCCAAACATCGGCGCTCTCGGGCGCGATCGAGAGCTTCTTCTCACTCGCCAAAACGAAAATCGCGGCGATCGACCGCGAATACGATGAACGCAAGGGCTCGCCCGTTTTCACCGTTGCCGGAAAATACACGACACGCGGCTGGACCGAGTGGACTGAAGGCTTCCGCTACGGAATCGCGATCCTTCATTTTGATGCCACAGGCGACCAGGAAAGCCTCACGAGCGGCCGCAACAACACCGTTCGCCGCATGGCCACACATGTCTCGCATATCGGCGTCCATGACCATGGCTTCAACAACCTCTCGACCTATGGAAACCTCCGCCGCCTCATGCTGGAAGGCCGGCTTCCCGAAAACGAGTGGGAGAAAAACTTCTACGAACTCGCCATCAAGACCAGTGGCGCCGTCCAGGCCGCCCGTTGGACCGAGCGGCAGGGTGGGGGATTCATCCACAGCTTCAACGGCCCCCACTCGCTCTTCGTGGATACCATTCGCTCCTGCCGCATTCTCATGAAGGCCCACCAACTCGGGCATGTGCTCATGGCCGAGGGCGACAAACCCGTGAGCCTGCTCGACCGCGCGTTGCAGCACATGGACTCCACAGCGAAGTATTCCATCTTCTACGGCGAGGGACGCGATTCCTACGACGAACGCGGCCGCACGACCCACGAGGCGATTTTCAATACGAAGGACGGCGCCTACCGTTGCCCGAATTCCCAGCAAGGCTACACCGGCTTCAGCACCTGGACGCGCGGTCAATCCTGGGCGGTTCTCGGTTTCGCCGAGGAACTCGAATTCCTCGCCACCCTCTCCGACGCAGAGTTGGAGCCATTCGGCGGCCGGCAGGCGATCGAGGCCATGATGCTCAAAGCCGCCACGGCCACGGCCGACCATTTTATCGAAAACACGCCGACCTGCGGCATTCCCTACTGGGATACCGGCGCGCCGAAACTTCACCTGCTCGGCGATTACATGAACCATCCCGCAGATCCCTTTAATGCCTACGAACCGGTGGATAGCTCCGCCGCCGCGATCGATGCCCAAGGCCTCCTCCGCCTCGGCACCTATCTCAAAGCCAAAGGCCAGGCTGCAGCCGGCGAGCGCTATTTCCAAGCCGGACTCAAGGTCGCCCAAACGCTCTTCTCCGAGCCCTACCTCTCGACCGATCCGAAACACCACGGTCTCATCCTGCATTCGATCTACCATCAGCCCAACGGCTGGGATTACAAACCCGACCCCGCAAAAGCCCCCTACGGCGAATCCTCGATGTGGGGCGACTACCACGCCATGGAGCTTGCGGTCTATCTGCAACGCCTCATCAAAGGCGCGCCCTACCTCACCTTTTTCGCCTGATCCCTATGGAAAATCTCGATCGCCTCGCGATTCACACGATGACCACCAAGCCATGGGATCTCCCCACGGCTGTCGAAAAATACTCGCGCGCCGGGGTTCGCGGCGTGGGCCTCTGGCGTCAATGGCTGGAAGGCCGCTCCCTTGCGGAGTCCCGAGCCCTGCTCGACGATCATGGAATGAAGGCCGTCTCGCTCGTGCGCAGTGGCTTTTTCCCCGGTCTCACTCCGGAGGAGCGCCAGACCGCCCTTGATGACAACCGCCGCGCCTTGGATGAAGCCGCCGCTGTGGGCGCTCCTCAGGTCGTTCTCGTCTGTGGTGCGAAGCCGGAACTCAGCCTCGTGGAAAACCGCCGCCAGATCACAGAAGGCATCGCCGCCTGCATCGCCCATGCCTCGTCCGTTGGCGTGAAACTTTCCATCGAGCCGCTTCACCCGATGTATGCCGATTGCCGCAGCGCGGTGAATACCATCGGCCAGTGCAATGACATGATCGATCAACTTGGCGAGGAATGGGTGGGCATCGCCGCCGATGTGTATCACATCTGGTGGGATCCCCAGCTCGAGCAGGAAATCCGCCGCGCCGGCAACCGCATTATCGGATTCCATGTCTGCGACTGGCTCACGCCCACGCAGGATTTTCTCAACGACCGTGGACTCATGGGCGAAGGCTGCATCGACATCCGTGGCATCCGCGCCATGGTCGAAAAGGCCGGCTTCTCCAGTTGGATCGAAGTCGAAATCTTCTCCACCCGCCACTGGGCAAGAAATCAGGACGAATTCCTCTCCGACATCCTCACCGCCTACAAATCCCAAGTTTAACCCAAACCCCAACAACCCCGTAAAAAACCAAAAAATATGAAAACACACCGCATCGGCATCATCATGAACGGCGTCACAGGACGCATGGGCACCAACCAACACCTCATCCGCTCGATTGACGCAATCATCAAGCAAGGTGGCGTCCGCATCGGACCGGATGAAGTCATCATGCCCGACCCCATCCTCATCGGCCGCAGCGAGAGCAAACTCCGCGAGCTCTGCGCCCGCACCAGCGTGACCAAGTGGAGCACGAACCTCGAGGAGACACTCGCCAACCCGGATTACACCGTTTATTTCGACTCCCAAACGACCGGCCGCCGCGCCGATGGCGTGCGCAAGGCCGTTGCCGCTGGAAAGCACATCTACTGCGAAAAACCGATCGCCGTGGACTCCAAGACCGCTCTGGAATTGCACGAACTCTGCAAAAAAGCCGGAGTCAAAAACGGCGTCGTGCAGGACAAACTCTGGCTCGCCAGCTTCGTCAAACTCAAGCGCCTCATCGAAACCGGATTCTTCGGCAAAATCCTCAGCGTGCGCGGCGAGTTCGGATACTGGGTCTTCGAAGGCCACACCATCCCCGCCCAACGCCCAAGCTGGAACTACCGCAAGGAAGACGACGGCGGCATCATCGTGGACATGCTCTGCCACTGGCAATATGTGCTCGAGAACCTCTTCGGCGAACCCAAGGCCATGACCTGCTACGGCGCCACCCACATCGCCGAGCGCGTTGATGAGCAGGGCAAGCCATACAAATGCACGGCGGATGACGCCGCCTACGCCACCTTCGAACTCGAAGGCGGAGTGGTCGCCCATTTCAACTCCTCATGGGTGACCCGCGTGCGCCGCGACGACCTCCTCACCGTTCAAGTGGACGGCGAAAAAGGTTCCGCCGTCTGCGGCCTCCGCGATGTCTGGATTCAGCACTACGGCAACACGCCGCGTCCGACCTGGAACCCCGACATTCCGCAGCCCATCAACTTCTTTGAAGGCTGGTCCAAAGTCCCCGACCAGGAGACCTACGACAACGCCTTCAAAATCCAGTGGGAACTCTTCCTGCGCCACCTCGTCCTCAACGAACCCTTCCCGTGGGACCTCCTGCGCGGCGCCAAAGGCGTCCAATTCGCCGAACTCGGCCTCAAAAGCTGGGCCGAACGCAAATGGGTCACAGTCGACCCGCTGGTCAAATAGTCCCCTTCAACCACCCGGTCTGGAAAACAAACTCCAGACCGGGCGTGGTTTCCCCCGCGCGGCAGCGCGCTCGCCCTTGGGAGGGTCAACCTCCGGCTTGACCCAAGCCTGAACCGCTCCCGCCAGCACAACGCCCCGCTCCCATCACCCCGCGCGTCTCTGCGGAACTCGCAGAAACGCCGCTTCGCGGCTGAAACTTGGGGCATGCGAGACGATGCCCCTCCCATTTTTACGCCTCGCGCGGCCGGCCCACCACTGGCATTTCCCCTCGACTCCCGGCGGATTGGGCGATACACCACCCCCCATGAGCAACCCCGACTCCCCGTCATCCTCCCCAACTCCGCCTCCACCTGACTGGAATGCCATCGCGAAAGACTCCGATTTCAAAGCCCTCGTCCGCCGCAAGCTCAGGCTGGTTGTGCCTGCGACGGTTTTTTCGTCGTTTACTACTTTGCCCTGCCCGTTGGCGTCGGTTGGTTTCCCGATTTCATGAAACAAAAAGTCTGGGGGGATGTGAATATCGCCTACCTTTTCGCCCTGTCCCAGTTCTTCATGGCATGGGTGCTGGCCTTTATCTATGTGGTCGCCGCAGCAGGCTGGGACCGCAGCGAGCGCTCGCTTCTCGCCAAATTCGGATTCACCTCGGAGCACTGATATGAATTTCCTCCCTCTTGCCGCCGCCGCAGCAACCGACCACACCGCGCTTTGGATGTTCCTCGCCTTTGTGGCAGCCACGCTCATCATCACCTACTTCAGCGCCCGTCGCTCGACCGGAGCCAGCGCCTACTTTGCCGCCGGTCGCCGCATCACTGGCTGGCAAAACGGCCTCGCCGTGGCGGGCGATTACATGAGCGCGGCCAGCTTTCTCGGGATCGCCGGGATGATCGCCATGAATGGCTACGACGGTTTTCTCTACTCCGTCGGTTTTCTCGTGGCTTATCTCACGGTGCTTTTCATCGTCGCCGAACCCCTCCGCAATGCGGGCAAATACACGATGGCCGATGTGCTGGCCTACCGCCTCAGTCCGCGCCCGGTGCGCGCGGCGGCCTCTCTCAGCACGCTGACGGTTTCGATTTTTTACATGATCGCCCAAATGGTCGGCGCCGGCGTTCTCGTGCGCCAACTGATCCCCGGCGTGGGTTACGAAGCCGCTGTGGTCGGGGTGGGGGTGCTGATGGTTGTTTATGTGGTCTTCGGCGGAATGCTCGCGACGACCTGGGTTCAAATCATCAAGGCCGTGCTTCTAATGACAGGCAGCGCATTCCTGACGGTGCTCGTGCTTCGCGAGTATCAGTTCGACATCGGCAAATTCTTTTCTTCGCTCTCTGCCATTTCCTCCACCGGACCGAACGGGGAAAAAATCGTGCGCGATTTTCTCACGCCCGGCCTCATTTTTAAAAATCCGTGGGATCAAATTTCGCTCGGCATGGCTCTCCTTTTCGGCACAGCCGGACTGCCGCACATCCTCATTCGGGTCTACACCGTTCCGGATGCCAAGACCGCCAGTGCCAGGGGTGTTTGGGCCATGATCATCATCGGCCTGTTTTACATCATGACGACCTTCTTCGGCTTCGGCGCCGCGAGTCTCATGGGCCCCGACTATGTGGCGGCCCACGGCGGAACGAATATGGCCGCGCCCGAACTCGCCCGAAAACTGGGTGGGGAAATTTTCTTCGCCTTCATCAGCGCTGTGGCATTTGCCACGATCCTCGCCGTGGTCGCGGGTCTCACAATCAGCGCCAGCACAAGCTTCGCGCACGATTTCTTCACGAATGTCATCCACCACGGCAAGGAACACAAACCCGGCGCCGAAGTGCTTGTCGCGCGAATCACCGCATTCGTGGTGGGGGCGGCATCCATCGTTATCGCCATCATCCTCGGACCCAGCGTGAATGTCGCATTTCTGGTCGGCCTCGCCTTCGCCGTCGCGGCCAGTGCGAATCTTCCCGTCCTCGTCTTCTCGATCTTTTGGAAACGCTTCAACACCGCAGGCGCCGTGACAGGTCTCTCGGTGGGCCTGTTCTCCAGCATCATCCTGATTTTGCTGAGCCCCGATATCATGAAGGAGCACGCCATCTTTCCGCTGAAAAACCCGGCGCTCGTCAGCATTCCCATTGGTTTCCTGGCCGCCATCATCGGCACCCTTCTTTCCAAGGAGATTCCATCCGAGGATAAATTCACCGAACTCCAAGTCCGCGCCAACACCGGCCTCGGCGCGGAGAAGGCCAGCGAGCACTGACGCGGCGTCAATAGCTGTGGCTCTCCGGGCAAACCGGGGACTACCCGTTTTCTTCGCGGTGACGAAACGAACTCGGCGGCGGTGTGGCCGTGGACGGCATAGTGCATCTTGTTTTGCACTTTGGCGAAGAACGCCTGCGTGGTCGGCGCGTTCGGGTCGTAATCCATCGCTGTGGAATAAATGTCGGTGATCTTTTGATAAAACCGCCGCTCGGACAGGCGGATTTCCCGATTTTCCTCCAGCAGACGCTCAAAGTAATCCTCGCCGAGAAACGCGCCGTTCTCCATACGCTTCCGGTCCATCACATAGCCCCGGAGCGCATAGTCGCGCAGGATAACGGTGGCCCATTGACGGAAGGCCATGGCGCGCTGGGAATTCACGTGATAGCCTACGGCGATGATTGCATCGAGATTGTAATGTTTGGTCTGATAGTTTTTACCATCGGCAGCAGTTGCTAAGAAAACCTTAGTAACTGAATCTTCCGCCAGTTCCTTGCTGGCAAAGATGTTCTTGAGGTGCATCAGCACATTTTCCGGAATGCTTTGCAGAAACCGCGAAAATCCTGTTTAACGCTTCACGGGAGAACATTCCATCGCGCTCTGAGGGTGTTGTATCTAAGCTCTCTGGCGAGTCTGGCTGTGGGGGGCTCATGCGGTTACGGCTTTGAGCAGTTGGGCGGCTGCATCCACCATATCCTGCTGCAGGGTAGTGCGTAGGAATCGGGTGTCCTCGGATTCGCCGGGAGCCGCCTGACCCAGCACGAAGTGACTCGCTTTCACGGGACCAGGCGAGGATTCCTTTGTGAAATGTTCCTGCAAGGTGCGCAGGGCGTCCGAACAGGCGGGGTTGCCGAGGCGGACTTCCTCGGCGAATGCGGCGATCGCGGCGGCAGTTCCTCCCTCATAGTGACGCAGGGTGTAGAGAATATCGAAGGCGTCCTTCGGTTGCTGACGACTGTAAAAGGCACGCAGCTTTAGCGCAAGGAATGGACCGACCTCGCAAATGCGGGCATGGAGTTTTTGCTCCGCACCGTGGAGATCCACGCCTGAAATGGTCATCGTGCGGGCGGTGAGTCGCGCCCGGACCACGCCCGGCATGATCCCGGCGGTGATGTCAGCAACTAGAGCTGTGCCGGTAGTGACCGGAGATTTCTCAACGAGAAAATCCAGCGGCACGGAGAAATCGTTGATCACCTTTTCAAACCGGGACGGAGTCTTTTTGTTTGGCGTGAATCCCTGTGCGGTGAGGTCCCAAAAGAGGTTGTTGTATTGCCCCCCATCGGCGGCAAGAGCGATACCGAGGTCTA
>JBJTGE010000101.1:0-36195 GCA_046093785.1 Spartobacteria bacterium | reverse complement strand
CTTTGAAGCTGCCTCCGCGCACGCGGCGGTAGTTTTTGTGGGCATCCCAGCACCACTCTTGCACATTGCCGCTCATGTCCTGGAGGCCGAGTTCGTTTGGCCATTTCGTGCCGACGGTTTGGGTTTCCGGGGATTTGCAATTGCCGGTATGCCATGCGACGGCATCCAGGTCGCTGCTGCCGCTGTAGTCGGAGGCCTTGGAAGATACGCCACCCCGGGCGGCCCATTCCCATTCGAGTTCTGTGGGAAGGCGGTATCCGTTGGCTTGGGGATTGATCTCGGGGGTTTGGATGCCGGTTTTGTAAGTGGCCCCGCCGCTCAGGGTGTAAACGGGTGTGAGGCCTTCGGACTCGCTTTTCAAGTTGCACCATTTCACGGCATCATACCATGTGATGTTCTGCACCGGATGTTCGTCGGCGATTCCTTTTCCCGAGTCGAGGGTGTCGTAGCCTTTGCTGGAGGCAGCGGCGCGAGTTTTTTTCCATTCGCCCCAGGTGGTTTCGTAGCGGCTGATGTAGAAATCCGGGACGATCTTTTCACCAAGCGGCGAGCCGGGCGGGAGTTTTCCGCCGAGAATGAATACCATTCCGGGATTGAAGGCCACGGCGACCTCCAGTGGGAGAAGTTGGACGGCGCTGTTTCCTGCGGAGTCTTCGACTTTGAAGATGATTTCTTCATTGCCGGTGTTCGTCGGGGTGCCTGAAATTTCTCCCGTGGTCTCATTGAGCGAGAGACCGGGGGGGAGTTTGCCGGAATCGATGGACCATTTGAGTTCCTTGGAGCTGCCTCCTTTGGCGTTGAGTTTTGTGTCGTAGGGGCTGTTCAGAATCGCGCCCGGCAGGCTCTTTTCCAAAATGCTCAAAGGTTCGCCGACTGTAATTGCAAAAGCGAAGAGGCCTGCAGCGGTTTGTCCATCGGCATCGGTGACTTGAATCGCGGCGGAGTAGTTGCCCGAGGTTCCTTTTGCAGGTTCCCCGGTGAGGACGCCGGTATTCGCATCGAGTCGCAGGCCCGCCGGGAGCGGGGCGCGGGTCGACCAGGAGTAGGGGGCTTTTCCACCTTTGACGCGGAGTTCGGCTTGGAAGGGCTTGAATTCGACGGCGCGGGCGTTGCGTGGTCCCGCAATTTGCATGGGTAATTCGCCCACCATCAGGTTGAAGGTGGCTTCGGCGCTTGAGCCTTGAATGTCCGTTGCCGTGAGGGTGAACGAGTGGTTGCCTGCGACGGTGGGCGTTCCGGTGAGGCGTTCCTTGACGAGTAGGATGCCGGTGGGAAGTTGGCTTTCGGCTTTGAGCGCCACTTTCAGCGGAGGCAGTCCACCCGAGGCCTCAATCGCTTGGTTGTATGGTGCGCCAAGGCGTGCGGGCGGCAGGGATTCTGTGGTGATCGCCACGGGGAGCGGGCTCTCTGGAATTTCCGGTGGTGTGGAGGAGACCACGAGGACGAGGTCTTTCCTGACCGGTGTGGATCCCGCATCCTCGGCAATGAGCGCAAATGGGAATGTCCCCTCGCTGCGCGGCTTGCCTTGAATGCGGGCGCTGGTGGCATTGAAGCTCAGATAAAGTCCTGGAGGCAGTGTGGTGTCGGGGGCGAGGCGGATCGGGCGAGGGGAGAGTCCGCCTTTCAGTTGGAACCCCCATTTGAAATCAGCTCCCGGACGCGCAAACGGGGCGGGTTCGTGGATGATCTCAAGCGGATCGGTGGTGATCGAAACGGGAATCGAGCGTGTCGATGGGAACCCGGTCGAATCGGCTACACGGATCATGATGGTGCCCGTTTTCAGTTCGCCCGGTGTGCCTGAAAGGACGCCCGTGGATGGGTCGAGGGAAAGACCGCGTGGCAGGTCGCCGGTGGCCGACCATTTGTAGGGTGGTTCGCCTCCCGTGGCTGTGAAGGTCGCCGAGAGAGGTTCTTTCACTTTCCCGGAAATCAAGGCCGGTTCAGGAGCGATCTCCATTCCGTGGGATGCGATGTCGATTTTGAATTCCTGCTCGCGTGAGGACTTCGAGGCGGCGTTGGAATCCTCCGCCACGACGGTGAACGCGAAGCTGCCGGCGGCCGATGGCGTGCCGGAGAGTTTGCCCTTGGCAAGCGTGAGCCCAGGCGGGAGTGCGCCGGATTTGATCGCGAGGTTGACAGGCAGGATGCCACCGGTGGTCGAGATTTCCGCATTGAAGGGAAATCCGGCTCTGGCTGGAGGCAGAGTGGTCGTGGTGATGGTCAGTGGGTCCGCCGTGGTGCGGAGGGTCACATTTTGGGTCACGGATTTGCGTTTGGCATCGGTCGCCTTGAGGACGAAATCAAACGAGCCTGCGACCATCGGCTTGCCGCTGATCACGCCACTGGCGTTGTCGAGGGAAAGGCCCTTGGGCAACTGGCCTTGAACAGTCCAATAGAGCGGAGGCACGCCCCCGGAGGCTTGGGGAGTGATGGTGAGGGGTTCGTTGTATTTTCCTTCAACCGCAGGAATCTCGGAGAGCGAGAGGTTGTAGGGGGTGACTGTGATGGTCAGTTCGCCTTCGGCCTGCTTGGCGAGTGTGTCTTTGGCGATGACCTTGAAGGTGAAAATGCCGGTGGCTGTGGGGTCGCCAACGATCCGGCCATGTGGAGCGTATTCGCTGAGGGAGAGGCCGGGCGGAAGCTTGCTGCCTTCGGCCAACTCAAACTTGTAAGGAGGGATGCCGCCCTTGGCGGGAATCTGCCAAAGGAAATCGGCTCCTTCCATGGCGGCGGGTGGCGCATCCGCAGGGATCGTGACGGGATCCACCGTGATCGAGAGCGGAACAGAGCGTGTCACCGGAAAGCCGGTGGAATCCGTCACTCGCACAGTGATCGTGCTGGCCGCAGGCATCGAAGGGGAGCCTCCAAAAACGCCGCTTGTTGCGTTGATGGAGAGTCCACGCGGCATTTCGCCGGTTGTCGACCATTTGTAGGGTGGCTGCCCGCCAGTGGCGGTGAAGGCGGCCGAGAGGGGCTCTTTGACCTTGCCGGAAATGATGGCAGGCTCGGCGGCGATCTCCATGCCGTAGGAGGCGACCTCGAGGCTGAATGTCTGTTCGGTTTGGGATTCGCGGGAATTCGAATCCGTTGCCACGATGGTGAAAGTGAAAGCCCCGGCGGCCGATGGGGTGCCGGTGATTTTGTTTTTACCGAGATTCAGACCGGCCGGGAGTTGGCTGCCTGCTTTGAGCGAGAGGTTGACGGGAAGAACGCCTCCGGTGGTCGGAATTTCGGCGTTGTATGGGGTTCCGGCTTTCGCAGAGGGGAGCGTGGAGACGGCTATCACGACCGGGTCTACCGCGATGCGGAGTGTTGCATTTTTTGTAACCGATTTGAACTGGGAGTCGGTGACTTTGAAGACGACATCAAACGACCCTGCGGCAAGAGGGGTGCCTTCCAACGAGCCGGTGGCGGAGTTCAGGGCGAGGCCTTTCGGGAGTCCCTCGGGAGCGCTCCAGGAAAGGGGAGGCACGCCGCCGCTGGCTTGAAGTGTGATGGAGAGGGGTTCGCGATATTTTCCATCGATAGGCGCGGCGATGTCCGCGATGGCCAAATCGTAGGGGAGGATATTGAGCGTGAAATCCTGCTCTGTGGATTGGCCGAGCGAGTCGGTGGCGGTGACTTTAACGGGATATGCGCCTTCGCCTCTTGGCTTGCCGACAATGCGGCCGGGAGGATTGTAAGTGCTCAGATACATGCCGGGCGGCAGGCTGGAACCCTGTGCCAGAGCGAATTTGTAAGGTGGCACGCCTCCCTTTGCCTCAAGTTGCCAGAGCACTTCGACGCCAATCATGGAGGCGGGTGGGGGATTTTGAGAAATCTGGAGGGGGTCGGTGGTGAAGGATGTCGGAATCAAGCGCGTCGCAGGGAATCCCTTGGCATCCACAACCCGGATCGCGATGGCGGAGTTGTCGGGCCGGGCCGGTGTGCCGCTCAAAACGCCGGTGGCCGCATCGAGGCTGAGCCCGCGCGGAAGGCCCTCCGGTGCCGACCATTTGTAAGGGGATTCTCCGCCCATTGCCGTGAGGGTGGATGAGAACGGCTCCTGGACCTTGCCTTCGAGCATGGCTGGATCGGAGTTGATCTCGAGACCGTAGGAGGCGATTTCCAAAGTGAAAGATTTTGCGGCTGTGTTGCGAAGCGAGGGGCTTGAATCCTCCGCGAGCAGGGTGAAGGAGAAGGAGCCTGAGGCTTTTGGCGTGCCGGTGATCCTGCCATTCGACAAGACCAGACCTGCGGGCAGGGGCGTTTCTTTTTTCACGCTCCACTGGATCGGCTGCACGCCGCCTTGAGCTTCGAGTTCGGCATTGTAGGCGAGGCCGGTTTTGCCGGCGGGCAATGTTGATGTTGTCGAGATGCCGACTGGCGGCGAGGAGGCGTTGACAGGCGGTTGGCCGCCGCTCGCTGTGCGGAAGCCGATGAACGGGAACCCGAGGTCCGCGCTGCTGAAATTTGTGATGTTGACGGCGCAGTCCGATGCCGCGCCATACCAGGCGCCTCCACGGATTCCACGGAAGGGCCCGTTGGCTTGATCGCCCGACCATTCGGCGACATTGCCGCTCATGTCATGGAAGCCGAGTTCATTGGCCTCTTTGAGCGCCACGGGCCAGGTTCCACGGCCGTCGGACATGTCCAACTTGGCGCCGGCCGAGTTGTTCCAGTTCCACGCCACCTTGTTCAAATCATTGCCGCCGCTGTAGGTGAATCCTTGACTCGCTGATCCGCCGCGCGCCGCCCATTCCCACTCGGCTCCGCCGGGAAGCCGGTAGCCGTTCGCTTGGGGGTTGATGCCGGGAACGACATTGCCTGTTCTGAAAACTTCACCTTTCGTGATGTAAACCGGCTCAAGGCCTTCCATCTCGCTCTTCGCGTTGCACCATTTCACCGCCTCGAACCAGCTGATGCCTTGCACGGGGTGGTCTGGCAGGGCATTTGCGGGCGCTTTTTTAAGGTCGTATCCCTTGGTTTCCGCAAAGTTGCGCACGGCCTGCCACTCGCTCCAGGTCGTTTCTGTTTTGCTCAGGAAAAACGACTCGACCTGTGTGCCTTTGAATGCGGCTGAGTCGGGGAGCACTCCGCCTTGAACGGAAATCATTTTGCCCGGCTCGTTGCCGCCGTGAACGCTAAGGGTAAAACCTACGAGAAGGAGCAGGGTTGGCCATGTAATACGCATGGCATTTGATAAATGAGACGGCTTGTGCGCCTCAAGACATAAACGCTTTCCGGTTCAAGCCGGCAGGTGCAGGAGCCTGCCGCACTGGGGGCAGGAAACGATGGATTTCTCGGAGCGGAGGGCGAGGCTTGTCTGGGCGGTGATTTTCATGTGGCAACCTGTGCAGACATCGTGCTCCACCGCCACAACGGCGCGGGCGTTTTTGGTTTCGAAAAGGCGCTCGTAGCTCTCCAGAAGCTCCTCATCAAGGCCCGCGAGGGAGTCTGGACGGTTGGCCTTGGCCTCTTCGATGCGTTTTTTCAAATTGCCCTCTTTTTCCCGCAGCGTTGCGATGAGTCCCTCGAGGCGGGTTTTTTCCGCAGCGTGGATTTTTTCCGCCGCTTCGATAGCTGGCGCCAGGCTGTCCGCCTCCTCCATGAGGATGAGTTCCTTGTCCTCGATGGCAGAAATCGCTTTTTCCGCATTTGCGATTTCGTGGGAGAGGGCGCTGAATTCCTCGTTTTTGCGTGTCTGGAGTTGTTGGTTTTTGTAGCGGGCGATCTGGTCGCGCTTGGCGGCGGCATCGATTTGGAGGGATTTTTTTTCGACCTCGATCGCCCTGGCGCGCGTGCGGGAGAGTTCCAGCTTGGCGGCGGAGTCGCCGATGAGTTTTTGTTTCGAGGCGATTTCCGTCGGGACGGACTGAAGCTCGATCTGGAGGTTGCGGAGTTTTTGATCCCGGTCTTGGAGGGCGAGAAGTTTTTCGATGGCTTCGAGCATGGGGACATCATGGCCAGACCCGGAAAATTATCCAGCAATCAAAAGGATTTCTTCGCGGGCGGGGAAATGGCAGGTTTCGTGGCATCATGTCACAAGGAATTTGTTTTTTGGTGGGTGCCGGGCCCGGCGATCCGCTCCTGCTCACGCTGAAAGGCCGCGAATGCATCGAGCGGGCGGATGTGCTGGTCTATGATTATCTGTGCAACCCCGCCCTCCTTCTACACGCGCGCTCCGGCATCGAAAAAATCTATGTCGGGAAAAAAGCCGGCGCGCACACCATGAAGCAGGAGGAAATCAATGCCCTGATTGTCGAGAAGACGCTTGAAGGAAAAACCGTGACCCGTCTCAAGGGCGGTGATCCTTTTTTATTCGGTCGCGGCGGCGAGGAGGCCGAGATGCTTCAGGCGGCGGGGTGTCGTTTTGAAATCGTGCCCGGAGTGACCTCTGCCATCTCCGGCCCGGCCTATGCGGGAATCCCTGTGACGCATCGCGCCCACAACACCATGCTCACGATTTTCACCGGGCATGAGGATCCCACCAAAACCGAGACTTCCATCGACTACAAGGCGCTCGCCTCCACGCCGGGAACGAAAGTCATGCTCATGGGAATCGACCGTTTGGCGACCATCACTGCAGGCTTGAAGGAAGCAGGAATGAAAGAGGAAACCCCCGTCGCCCTTGTGCGGTGGGCGACAACCGCGAGGCAAGAGACCCTCGTTGGCACGCTGGGAGACATCGCGGCCAAGGCCGCCGCCGCAGCGTTCAAGGCCCCCGCCGTGGCGGTTTTCGGCGATGTGGTGTCGCTTCGCGGGAAGCTCAACTGGTTTGAAACCCTGCCGCTCTTCGGCAAGCGGATTGCGGTGACGCGCACGCGCCAGCAAGCGGGGGACCTCGTGGTCCGGTTGCGCGAACTCGGTGCCGATGCCTTTGAGATGCCAACCATTCGCATTGAACCCGCTCCCAACAAACGCGAGTTCTACGAATCGGTCGCCTACGCCCACGGCTATGATTGGCTGATTTTTACCAGTCCGAATGGAGTGGACGCCTTCTTTCAGGCCTTCTTTGAAATCTACCGCGACGCCCGCGATTTGGGCGGCGTGAAGATTGCTGCCATCGGTCCGGCCACTGCCGCGCGCGTGAACTCGTTTCGTTTCCAAGTCGATGTGCAGCCTGAAAAATATGTCGCCGAGGAGATCATCACAGCCCTGCAAAAAGAAACGAGTCTCGACAATGTGAAAATCCTCCTCGCCCGTGCTGAGGGCGCCCGCGATGTCCTGCCCAAGGAACTCGGCAAGCTGGGTGCCATCGTCGATGAGGCCGTTGCCTACAGGACTGTTCCTGAAACCTCCGACGAAACGGGGGGCATCGAACGCTACAGGACTGATGGTGCCGACATGGTCACCTTTACCAGCTCCTCGACGGCGGAGAATTTCCACGCCCTCAAATTGCCGGAGTGCGATGGAGTCAAATTCGCCAGCATTGGTCCAGTCACCTCTAAAACCATGCGCGAGCTGAAAATGCCGGTCGATGTGGAGGCGAAGGTTCACGATATTCCGGGTTTGGTCGCAGGCATTCTGGAATTCTTTTCAAAAAAATAATTCTTTCCGCATCTTCCATGCTCTGGTTTCCGTAAAATCTCATGAACGAAAAAACCATGATCGCCGATCTCTCCGATTCTTCAGTCTGCGAAGTTTCCACTTTCGAAGCCGTGCCTCCCTGCGCCGAGCGCATCTTCCAAGCGGTCCTTGGCCGCATTGCGCAAGAGCCGGCCAGGGTTCGCACGGATGCCAACGGCCATGTGGTCGATATCAATCCCGCCTTCTCCGGGCTCTGTGGATATACTTTTGAAGAAATTCGCGGACGCAAGCCGGGGTCCTTGTTGCAAGGTTCCGAGACCACTGAAGACTCGATTCTCGCCCTCCGGAATGCGATTCGCTCGCGTGAAAGCTGCAGCGTGGAAATGGTGAACTACCACAAAAACCAAACCACCTACCGTGTCCAGATCGACCTCTCGCCGAGGTTCAATTCATTCGGAGAGTTGGAGGGGTTTGAGGCTCTGGAGCGAAAACTTTCGTAGGCCTCACCACACGGTTTTCAGGGAGCCTCCATCCAACGACAGGCTCGAACCGGTGATGTAGGAGGCCGCATCGGAGAGGAGAAACGCGGCGGCTTTTCCGAACTCGCATATGTTGCCGTAACGACCAAGCGGAATTCCTTTGACGGCCTCCAAACCACATTCCTCCGGGGTTTTTCCGAGTTGCGACGCGCGGTTTGCATCCAACTCGCGGATGCGGTCGGTATCAATGCGGCCGGGCATGATATTGTTCACGCGAATGCCTTCCGGTGCGAGTTGGACGGAGAGTGTTTTGACGAGACTCGTTACTCCGGAGCGCATCACATTTGAGAGGATGAGTTGATCGGAGGGTTCTTTGACGGTCGTGGAAGTGATGGTCAGAATGGCTCCGCCGCCGCGCTGGCGCATGGAGGGAAGGACGCCACGGATCATTCGGATTGTGCTGAGCAGGTTCAATTCGAAAGCGGCCTGCCATGACTCGTCGGTGAATTGGTCGAACTTCCCCGCCGGAGGGCCTCCCGCATTGGCGACGAGGAGGTCGATGCCTCCAAGGTTGTTAATTGTCCGTGAAGTCCACTCGGCAATTGTTGTGGCGTCGGAGGCGTCCATGCTTGATGCGATAACGCGTGCTCCCGTCTCGCCACGAATCTGCGAGGCAGCTTTCTCGGCGGCGTCGAGGTTTCTGCTTGCGAGGGAAATGATGGCCCCCTCGCGCGCCAGCTCGCGAGCGACTCCGAATCCCAAGCCCCGGCTGGATGCGGCGACCATGGCAATTTTTCCATTCAGCTCGAGGTTCATCGCTAAGCTTTGATGAGGTCTGGTTGAGCGGGTGGGGGGGCGGTTTTGGGCGCGGGCAGGCCGAGTTTTTGATAGGCCTTGGGCATTGCGACACGGCCTTGGGCGGTGCGTTTGATGTAGCCTTGCATGATGAGGTAGGGCTCATGGACCTCCTCGATGGTTCCCGCCTCCTCGCCGATGGCGACTGCAAGGCTGTTCACTCCCACGGGGCCGCCGTCGAAAAGACCGATGATGGCTTCGAGGATGCGCTTGTCCATTTCGTCAAAGCCCTCGGCGTCGATGTCCAACATGGTGAGGGCGTCCGATGCGCTCTGGGCCGTGATGCGGCCACCTGCGCGCACGAGCGAGAAGTCGCGCACCCAGCGGAGAAGATTGTTGGCGATGCGGGGAGTGCCGCGTGCCCGTCGTGCGATTTCCAGATCGGCTCCCGCCTCCATTTCGCTACCAAGAAGGCCTGCGCTGCGGCTTACAATCTTGGCCAGTGTCTCGGGAGAGTAGTAGTCGAGTCGGCAATTCATTCCAAACCGGGAGCGGAGGGGATCGCTGATCATGCCCGAGCGGGTCGTCGCACCGATGAGTGTGAACGGCGCGAGATTGAGCCTCACGGTGCGTGCGCTCGGCCCTTGATCGATGACGATGTCCAACTTGAAGTCCTCCATCGCGGGGTAGAGATACTCTTCGATCGCTGGTTGCAGGCGGTGAATCTCATCGATGAAGAGGACTCCGCCGCGTTCGATGTTTGTGAGGAGCCCGGCGAGGTCGCCAGCCTTCTCGATCATCGGTCCGCTTGTGGTGCGGACCTCCGCATTCATGGCGTTGCCGATGATGTAAGCGAGCGTGGTTTTGCCGAGGCCCGGTGGGCCGCTGAGAAGGATGTGCTGAAGCGTGTCGCCGCGTTGTTTCGCGGCTTCGACCATGACTTGCAGGCGTTCGACCGTTTTTTCCTGTCCGGCGAACTCCTCAAAAAGTGGAGGCCTGAGGGAGATTTCGAACGCCGAGTCGATCGGCTCAAGATCCGGGGATTTCGATTCAAGCGTGCTCATGGAAGTTTTCCTACACCGATGCCCGCCGGTCTTGAAATTTCAAGCCCCGCAGGGCTTCAGAAGGGAATGTCGTCGTCCGGCATGTCGCTCGGAGGAGGTGCGACTTGGCGTTGCGGCGCTGGTGATGCGGCACGGCGTGGCGCGGAGGCTGGGGCTGGTTCGTAGCCCTCGTGATCGCCTCCGCTGGAGGGACCGCCGCCACCGGTGCGCGAGCCGAGGAGTTGCAGGTTTTCGCCAACGACCTTCATGCGGCTGCGCTTCTGGCCACTGGCCTTGTCCTCCCAGGTATCCATGCGAAGGCGGCCTTCGATGTAAACCGGGCGGCCTTTTTTGGCATATTCCCCGGCTATCTCGGCGAGGCGTCCCCAGAGTTCGACATCGACGAAGGTCGTCTCCTCGCGTTTCTCGCCATTGTCGAGTGTGTAGTTGCGATTGATGGCCAGGCCAATGTCTGTAACGGCGCTGCCTTTCGAGGTAAACTTGACTTCGGGGTCGCGTGTGACATTTCCGATGAGGATGACTTTATTGACGTTGGCCATGGCTTCGGGAGTTGGAGGTTAGGCTGCGGCTGGTGCCTTTTTGGCAGGCAGCTTGAGGTAGTTTTGGAGGAGAATATCGTTATCGAGCTTGAGCTTGGAGCGCAGTTTATCAATGGCGGTCGGGGCGGCTTCAAACACGAAATTCACGAAGTAGGCGCTCTTGAGGTGGTCGGTCTCGTAGGCGAGTTCGCGTTTTTCGAGGCGTTGGACCTGCTCGATGGCGGCTCCCTCGGCTTTGAGCACATTTTCAAGGCGCTCGATGGTGTCTTTGATGGTTTCTTCTTTACCGCGCGTGTTGAGTGCGAGGAGTGCTTCGTATCGGTTCATTGTTCCTGGTTTTTTTGGTTGAATTGATTCATTGCGGCTTCGATGCCATGGGCGTTGGCGTATTCGAAGGCGTCTGAGGCCCTGCTCACGGATTCCGCGAGCAAGGGGAGTTCGTCCGGGCGGAAGCCGCCGAGGACATGGTTGTGGAGGCTGCTTTCCGGCTTGCCGATTCCAACACGGAGGCGTGGCACGGCTTCTGTCCCCATGTGAACGAGGATGGATTCCAAGCCATTGTGTCCGCCTGCGCTGCCGGATTTGCGCAATCTCATCATCCCGAGTGGAAGCGATGTGTCATCAAGGATGACCATGACCTCGGAGGGCGGGACTTTGTAGTATCTGGAAAATTCGCCCACTGCTTCGCCGCTCAAGTTCATGAAAGTTTGTGGCTTCATAAGAGTGCGGCCGCCGGTCTTTGCGGTTTCGGCATTCCACTTCTGATCGAAGGTGAATGTGGTGACGCTGCGGCGGGCCAACTCGTCGCCGACCATGAACCCGACATTGTGCCGGGTATTTTGGTATTGGCTGCCTGGATTGCCCAAGCAGGCGACGAGGCGGTATGCAGCGGTTGGTTCCACTTGGGCGGAGACTATTTTTTCTCCGAAGCCGCTTCGGGCTTCTTTTCCTTGATGACTTCCGGAGCTGCTGCGGCTGGTGTCGGCGAGGCTTCGCTGGCCACGGCCGGCTCGGCAACGATGAAGACCGTGAGGTCGGCATCGACATCGGCTTCCACGCCTTTTGGAAGCGGGAGGTCGCGCACATGGATGGAGTCGCCGACTTTGAGCGCGCTGACATCCACCTTGATGATCTCGGGGAGGTCTTGCGGGAGGCAGCTGATGGTGATGGTGCGCATGCTCTGCTCGAGAAGGCCGCCGTAGTTCTTGACGCCGTCCGGTTCGCCGACAGGCTCGATGGTGATATCGGCGGAAATTTTTTCCGTCATCGACACGGCTTGGAAGTCGACATGCAAAATCTGGTTGCGGAGGGTGTGGCGCTGCACTTCCTGGATGAGCGAGAGTTGGGTGGAATTGTTCGAGCCGTCTTGGATTTCCAGATCGACGAGGATGTTTTCTCCAACGGCGTGGGAGAGGAGGATTTCCAGTTCGCGGTGCGAGACTTCGAGATTTGCAGGCGTCTTGTGGTGGCCGTAGATGACGGCTGGAACGGATCCGCGGGCGCGGACGCTCTTGACGGCATTGCGGCCGCTTTCGGAGCGGGGACGGGCTGTGAGTTTGACTTGCTTGGCCATATGTGTGGATTACTTGGTTTGTTTTACTTCAAAGAGCGAACTTACGGACTCGTCGTCGTGAATGCGCCTGATCCCCTCACCGAGAAGCTCGGCAACGGAGAGTGATGTGACTCTGCTGCCGGTCGTGAGACGAGCCGGAACGCTGTTCGTGGAAATCAACTCCTTTAAATCGGAGTCCCTCAAACGCTCGACTGCCAAATCTGTCAGGATGGTGTGGGAAATGCCAGCATAAATATCAAGTGCCCCGTGTTTCCTGAGAATCTTTGCGGCGCTGGTGATTGTGCCGGCGGTTTCCGTGAGGTCGTCGACGATGAGGATGTTTTTTCCAGCCACCTCGCCGATGATGTGCGAGGCCTCTGTCTCGGTAGCACTTTTGCGTTGCTTGACGACAATGGCGATGCGCGTGCCGAGTGCGGTGGCGTAGGCGGATGCCATTTTCACTCCGCCGACATCGGGCGAGACGACGATTAGGTTTTCAATGCTGAGCGAGCGAATGTGCTCGACCATGACGGGCATGGCGTGGAGGTGATCTACCGGAATGTCAAAAAAGCCCTGCAACTGCTGGGCATGGAGATCCATCGTCAGCACGCGGTTCACGCCTGCGGCGACAAGGAGATTGGCAACAAGTTTAGCCGTGATGGGAACGCGCGGCTGGTCTTTGCGGTCTTGGCGGGCGTAGCCGAAAAAAGGAATCACAGCGGTGATCCGGGCCGCACTGGCGCGGCGGGCGGCATCGACCATGATGAGGAGTTCCATCAGGTTTTGGTTCGTCGGCGGGCAGGTGGGCTGGATGATAAAAACATCGCGGCCGCGGATGTTGTCGTTGATTTTTACAAAAGTCTCGCCGTCGGGGAACGATGTGACAGTGGCGTTGCCAAGCGGGACTTGTAGGTAGGCGCAAATATCTCGGGCGAGCGCCGGATTGGCGTTGCCTGTGAAGATTTTCATTTCCGGGTTGCTGGAAAGAGTCATGGGATGTCAGGCAACGGCTTTGGTGTGAGAGGTGTTGGTTTAAGGGTTAATTGGCGAGAGGTTCTGGTTTCGGGGGAGGTTCGAGGGGAATTGTGGGTTCGACGCGCGTCTGGGCAAGGCGGGCGAGGTAGGTTTTCTCCATGAGGTCGCACTTTTTCGAAAGCGATCCGTCGAGTTTTTTCATCTTTTTAAAAAGCAGCTCATAGTATTTGCGGTAGGCTGCGCGCTCGCCTTCAAATGTGGTGGCCGTTTTGGCTTTCGCGAGAAGGCTCGCCACTTCGGCATCTTGCTCGGCCTTCGCGCGCGCTTGCTGGTAGCGGACTTTGACTTTGCGTTCCTGTTCCTCGCCTGCCGCCGCAAGTGTGCGGGGATCGACCGGAATCGCGCCGCCATCCGCAGGCATGAGCTGGTTCGGATCAACATAATCCCTGTCCGACTCTGCGGCGGGAAGAGTTTCTCCAGTGAGAGAGATTTGCGAATCGGAAATGATATCGGTGGCCTGAGCCGCCGGTTCATTCGGGAGGTTGATGAAATCCTGATCGTTGGGGGCGACCTGCGGGGCGGGGGAGGCTTGAGGTTCCGCCGTCGGGGCTTCCTGGGCGATGGCAAGGCTGGAGATTGCGGGAACGAGAAACAGGGCTGTGGTGAATCGCTTGAAGAGCATGGCGCAGGCGGCGAACTTGAAATGACAGCAATTTTGAGATGACTTGGCAAGAGCATGAATCCAAAGACGAGCGATACAGCCTGCGGGCCGGTGGAGGCAGCCCGCGCCCTGAAGGACGAGCCGGGCTTTGTTTTTTTGGATTCGGCTTTGAGCGGTGATCGTTCGATCTCGCTCGTCGCGGCCAAGCCCGATCTTGTCTTGCGCGGCCGCGATTGGGAGAGACTTGAGCGGGAGTTGGAATCCCGGGCAAGGTCGAGCGCTCCGTCGGGTTTCCCCGATGGAGCGGCCATCGGATGGGTCGGCTATGACGGGGAGTTTCACTTTTCCTTCCACGACCGACTGCATGTTTACTTGCACGATTCCGGGGAATGGATCAACGCGCCGCAGACCTTCATTTCCGATGCGCCTGTCGGAGGTTCTGCCGTCTTTGATTTCAAGCCTCTCATCGGCAGAGACGAGTTTCTCGGGATGGTCGAGAGAGCCCAAGAATTTATCGCTTCGGGTGATATTTATCAGGTTTGCCTAAGCCATCCATTCGTGGCCACTGGAGGGGGGAATCCGTGGTCTTTTTACGAGATGCTGAGAAGGCGCTCGCCTGCGCCCCATGCAGCCTTTTTGGACTGCGGAGACTTGCAGATCGCGTCGGCCTCACCGGAGAGTTTTCTGCGCATTTCCAGCAGGCACATTCAAACCAGACCGATCAAGGGCACGCGTCCCCGCAACGCCGATGGGGCGGGGGACAGGCTCAGCTCCCAAGAGTTGCTGACATCTTCCAAGGAAATTGCGGAGCTGATCATGATCACAGATCTGGAGCGCAATGATCTTGGGCGTGTTTGCACTTACGGCTCTGTTCATGTTCCCGAACTGCTTCGCTTGGAAAGTTACGAGCAGGTTTTCCATCTTGTCTCGACCATTTCGGGCGAACTGCGTGAGGATGTGAGCCATGTTGAAGCCCTGCGGGAGTGTTTTCCCGGAGGCTCGATTTCGGGTGCTCCAAAAAAACGCGCCATGGAAATCATCCGTTCGCTGGAGCCGTATCCGAGGGGCATCTACACGGGCGCGATCGGCTACTTCGGCTACAATGGCGAGAGTCATTTTTCGATTGCCATACGCACGGCGTTTTTTGAGCGAGCGGAGGCCCGCTTTCATGTCGGAGCTGGAATTGTCGCGGATTCTGTTCCTGAAAAGGAATGGGAGGAAACATGGCACAAAGCGGAGGGCTTGCTGCTGGCCGCCCGCGCCTGCGCTGGCACTCAAACATAGGCGCTGCCCATATGCTTTTTCAAACGGGGATCGAAGAAGAAATCGCGGGCTGAGACAGGGAAAAAATCTTCGCACTCGGGGTGGCTGGGATTCAGGAGGTAGTTTGGTTCATCCTGTATCAAGACTGAGGGCACTTGCAAAACAGCCGACCTCTTGGAGCGGAGCCACTCGGTTCCAGCCTCGCGGGTGGCTCCGGAGGGCTGTGTCTCGTCCCATCCGACCGGGAGTGTCGCGATCTTTTCTATCGACAGGGAACTCAAATTCACCTCCACAAAACTAAAACGCACAGACCTTGTTTTTGGTGTGAGATGAACCAGCATTTCCAAGGCCGCAAGAGCGCGGGAACTTGCAAGGTAGACGCAGGAATACCCCGGGTGGTTCCACCGACCGCCATACAAGCGGGCACCTTCCCCATCCAGCGCGGAGGTTCGCCATTTGTAGTTCACAATCCGATATGCGCGCATGGCCAAGTCCTATCAGGGGAAAACCCCGTGCTCAATTTGTCCGATGAGATCTTCTACAATTCTGGCTCCGACCTCGGTATCGCAAAAAGCAATGGGTGTTTCGCCGCTCATCGCGTGCGCGGGGGATTTCAACCACTCGCGAGCGGCTTCCTCTGACCCAAAGAGCTCGAAGGCTTTTCCAAAAACTCTCGCAAGCCGCGCAATCCGGTCGCTTTCGTTCTTGTCGAAATGGCCTGTTTTTTTGCGACGATGCAGTGTTGCTCTTGAGATATCGAGCCAATTCGCCAATTGCTCCTCGCTCACATCAAGCCAACGCCGGAGCGCCTCGAATTCATCATACAGAAAACCATGCCTTAGCTGCTCCACAATTGGTCCTGATGGCATTTCTTCTTTCAACACAAAATCATTTTTTGGCAGGAATTGCTCGATAACTCTGGGTGTGTAAAGTCCTCTTCTCATATGACTCAAATAAACTCTCCTTCTGAAACATTGTCAAGACTTCCCACAAAATTTTTTAAATCCTCCGCCCAATCGCTCTTCCATTCCAACGCCTGCCCTTTCCACAAAATCTTGATCCCGGCCGAGTGCAGCGCGTGTCTTCTGAGAAGCAATCGACTTTCCAATTCCGGCGTCCACCCGGTTTGGATAAATTCGAGATAGCAGTCTTCTGAAGGACCATAAATTTTATCCCCTACAACTGGATGCCCGATATGGGAGGCATGAAGCCGAATCTGGTGCGTGCGCCCGGTTAGCGGTTGCGCCTCGACCAAAGCGAATCGCCCGTTGGCATTTGCGATTTTTTTCAAGACTCTAAAATGCGTTCTCGCCTTGGCTCCGCCGGGATGAATCCTCCTTTTGAGATGTATTTTCGTTGGCGCGATTTCCCCCTGCCTGATGATCGCTGCATCGACAGAGAATTCCTGTTCCTTTGGATGTCCGCAAAGAATAGTTAGGTATGTTTTTTTGATCTTCCCCTCTTGCATGGCCATTGCGGCCTCGCGCGCGGCATCGGAGTTTTTGGCAACCAAAACCAACCCGCTTGTCTCCCGATCGAGACGGTTGATGAGTGAGACTTGGCCGCCATTGGCGATTTCATAGCCAAGCAAGTCTCGCAAACCATCCCACAGTGTGCGCGGCCCATCGGGTTTTGTCGGATGCACAAGAACCCCAGGCGGCTTGTCGACCACTAAAAGGTCTGGGGTCTCCCCGATAATCCGGAACTCTTCTTGATCCATGAGCATGTCATGACAAGTATGCCCGCTTCATGGTCTCACTGCAAAATGTCACTCGAATTTATTCTTCCGGCACGGGCGAGGTTCGGGCGTTGGATGGAGTTTCCCTGAACTTGGAGACCGGCGACTTTGCAACGATCACTGGACCGAGCGGTTGCGGCAAAAGCACGCTCCTGAATCTTCTCGGAGGCCTGGACCACCCGACGACGGGCGAGATTCGAGTGGCGGGCATTCCGCTGCACAACGCGAGTGAAAGCGCGCTGACCAACTACCGCCGCAACACCCTTGGCATCGTTTTTCAGTTTTTCAATCTGCTCCCGGCCATGACGGTTCGGGAAAATGTGGAACTCCCACTGCTTCTGCGTGGCGAGTCTTCATCCCTCGCAGCGAACCGTGTCTCGGAAATGCTGGACCTTGTCGGCATGTCGAAGAGGGCCTCGCATTTTTCACACCAACTCAGCGGCGGGGAAATGCAGCGCACGGCCATAGCCAGAGCCTTGGTTGGTCGTCCGGCGCTTCTTTTAGCGGATGAGCCGACCGGCAACCTTGACTCTCTGAATGCCGAAATGGTCTGCGAGACCTTCACAAAGATTGCTTCCCAAAAAATCGCCACCTTGATTATTGTCACCCACAGCGATGTCGTGGCCGCTCTGGCCTCCATTCGCATAAAAATGCTCGATGGAAAAATCCTCTCCAAAAGTGACTCAGGTTTTCCATCGTAACGCCCTGTCATCCGCTCCCAGCTTGATTCTCGAATTCACCACGCCACATCTTTAAACCAACCCGCACCTTGGAAAAACAACGCACTCTCGCCTCATCAGCCAGCTTGACTGGCAGCGCCCTTCACACGGGCGAAAATGTCACACTCACCATCCTGCCCGCACCGGTCGGCCATGGATTCAAATTCCAGCGCACCGATTTGCCTGACGAGCCGATCGTCGATGCCGCCGCAGCCTATGTAAAAACGGTGGAGCGTGCGACCACCCTCGTGCAGGGGATGGTTAAAATCCACACCGTCGAGCATGTGCTCTCGGCGCTCACAGGCATGGGCGTTGACAATGCGCTCATCCAGATGGACGCCAACGAGCCTCCGATCGGCGATGGAAGCGCCTCGGAATACATCGCTCTGATCAAAAATGCCGGAATCGTCGAGCAGGATGCGCCTCGCCGCTACCTCGAAATCCGCGAACCGATCACCGTGGAATCGAATGGTTCCATCCTCCTCATTCTTCCGGATTCAAAATTCCGCATCTCCTGCACGCAAGTGGGTCCCGAGGGGCGTTTCACACAATTCCGCTCCACGGAGATCACTCCTGAGATTTACGAAAAGGAAATAGCTCCCGCCCGCACTTTTGTTTTCTACGAGGATGTCAAGCCGCTCATGGATAAAGGCCTCATCAAGGGTGGAAGCCTCGAAAACGCCATCGTCGCCCGTGGTGACAGTGTCCTCAGCAAGGAGCCGCTTCGCTTCACCGATGAATTTGTTCGCCACAAGATTCTCGACATCGTCGGCGACCTCGCGCTCTGCGGGCGTTTCATTCGCGGCCATGTCGTGGCTGTCAAACCCGGCCATGGCATCAATACCGAAATGGCAAAACTTCTCGCCGAGCGCATTAATGCCGTCGCACCGGCCGCAGCCAAGCCGCTTCCCGCCTCGACCGGAGCGCTCGACATCAACGCCGTCATGCAAATCCTTCCGCATCGCTACCCGTTCCTCATGGTGGACCGCATTGTGGAATTCGACGGCGAGCTCAAGGCGACCGGGGTCAAGGCGGTCACTATCAACGAACCTTATTTCCAAGGCCACTTTCCGGGACATCCCGTCATGCCGGGCGTGCTCCAACTCGAAGCCATGGCCCAGGTGGCCAGCATCGTCATGATGCGCCGCACCGAGAATGAGGGAAAAATCGGCTACTTCATGAGCGCCGACGAAGTGAAGTTCCGCAAACCCGTCATGCCGGGCGATACCCTCTTCATCGAGTGCGAACTCACCAGCGCGAAGAAGCGCCTTGGCAAGGCCTCTTGCCGCTGTCTTGTCAATGGCGAGGTGGTCTCTGAAGGCATCCTCCTTTTCGGCCTCGTCGATAAATGACACAAATCCATCCCAGCTCCGTCATCGACCCCACAGCTATTCTTCACGAGGGCGTGGAAGTGGGACCGTTTTGTCATGTCGGCCCTCAGGTCGAGATTGGGAGCGGCACTCGTCTTATCGGCCATGTCTCCATTGCCGGACCGACACGCATCGGGCAGGACAATATCTTTTATCCCTATTGCTCGATCGGTCAGCGCTCACAGGATTTGAAATACACCTCCGAGCCGACCTTTCTGGAAATAGGAAACAACAACTCATTCCGCGAATTTTGCACCGTCAACCGTGGCACCCTGCCGGGAACCAAGACGGTCGTTGGCAATCATGGAAATTTTCTCGCCTACTCGCACATAGCGCACGACTGCACCGTCGGCGACCATGTCATTTTTTCCAACAACGGCACCATCGCCGGCCATGTCGTGGTCGAGGATCATGTCATCATCGGCGGCCTCTCCGGAGTCCATCAGTTCTGCCGCTTGGGCCAGCATTCCATCGTGGGTGGTTGCACGAAAATTGTTCAAGATGTGCCGCCCTACATGATCGCGGATGGCAACCCGGCCGAAGTTCGCGGCATCAATCAAGTCGGACTCGAGCGG
Organism: Spartobacteria bacterium; assembly: GCA_046093785.1. Taxonomy (GTDB): domain Bacteria; phylum Verrucomicrobiota; class Verrucomicrobiia; order Chthoniobacterales; family Terrimicrobiaceae; genus UBA967. The sequence goes on along the minus strand of JBJTGE010000101.1, from coordinate 16,956 downwards.
CGAGGTTTCGTGGCTGAAGACACGCGCACGCTTCGCGAGGCCTACCGCCTGCTCTACCGATCAAATCTCAATGTCAAACAAGCCTGCGAAAAAATCGCTTCTGATTTTTCCGGGCCTGATGTCATCGCCCATCTCCTCGCTTTTGTGGAGTCGAGCCAGCGAGGCATCATCCGCTAACCTCAAACCCGATCACACCATGCCCACCGTCCACGCCTTTGCTGCCCACTCTCCCACCTCGCCGCTTGAGCCTTTCACCTACGAACTCCCGCCCATCGGGCCCGAGCATGTGGACATCCGCGTCGAATACTGCGGCATCTGCCATTCGGATCTCAGCATGCTCCGCAACGAGTGGGGTTTTTCCACATACCCGCTCGTTCCCGGTCACGAAGTCGTGGGGCGCGTCGAGTCGGTTGGATCGATGGTCAAAAATCTCGTGCCCGGCGACCGCGTGGGCCTCGGCTGGTTCTCCGAAAGCTGCATGACCTGCCCGCAATGCATGGGCGGCGACCACAACCTCTGCGCCAAAGGCGAGGGCGTCATCGTCGGCCGCCATGGAGGCTTTGCCGACCTTGTCCGCTCCCACTGGGCCTGGGCCACAAAACTTCCGGAATCCCTCTCCTCCGTCAGCGCCGGGCCGCTCTTCTGCGGGGGCATCACGGTCTTCAGTCCCATCGTGGAATTCGGTGTCCGCCCCACCGACCGTGTTGGTGTCATCGGCATCGGCGGTCTCGGGCATCTGGCTGTCCAATTCCTGAACAAATGGGGATGCGAAGTCACAGCCTTCACCTCATCGCTCGACAAAACCGAGGAACTCAAAAAACTCGGCGCACACCGCGTGGTGAACTCTCGCGACGCGGAAGCCATGAAATCCGAAGCCAACCGCTTCGACTTCATCATCAGCACCGTCGCCGTTCCTCTCGACTGGATGGGCTACATCTCCGCACTCGCCCCCAAAGGCCGCCTCCACACAGTGGGAGCTATTCCCGAACCCGTCTCGCTCGGCGCATTTCCTCTCATCATGGGCCAGCGGTCCTTTTCCGGATCCCCCCTCGGCAGCCCTGCCACCACCGCGCGCATGCTCGACTTCTGCGCCAGACATCAAATCGCCCCGCTCGTCGAGGAATTCGCCCTCTCGGATGTCAACGCCGCCCTCCACCGCCTCGAAAAGGGCAGCCCAAGATACCGCATCGTTCTCAAAGCCTGATCGACGCTCCCCAAGGTTCCGCAAAAATTCCGAAAAAACCTTTGCCAAACCCATTCGGAAAATCGATATTCCCCGCCCCCGTCAATTGCCTCGTGGTGTAACGGTAGCACTGCAGATTCTGGATCTGTTTGTCATGGTTCGAATCCATGCGAGGCAGCCACCCGCATGAAAACTCGCTCTGCGGGCGTGGCATCTAAAAAAAGTCGAATATGGGAAAGGGAGTGGAACATTGCCCATGTATTTGTTTTGAGCACCGGTCGCCTTTTTATGTGGTTCCTCAAGGCTTGTCATTTCCGCCCGCCATCATACTATGGCGCGCTCCAGAAACGCGCCTTGCGGGCTGGATTTTAACCAATGAAAATTTACATAGACGGCGAGTTTTACGACAAGGAGAACGCAAAAATTTCGGTTTTCGACCATGGTTTGCTTTACGGGGATGGCGTTTTTGAGGGGATTCGCTTTTACAACGGCCGCGTGTTCCGCCTGGAGCAGCACATCGACAGGTTGTTCGATTCCGCCCGCGCGATTTGTCTCAACATCGGCTTGGACAAAGCCGCCGTCACGGAAGCGACCCTTGAAACCATACGTCGCAATGAACTTCAGGACGGCTATGTGCGTCTGGTCGTGACGCGCGGGGTGGGGGATTTGGGGCTGAATCCCGCATTGTGCCCGAAAGCTTCGGTCGTGATCATCGCCTCGAAAATCACCCTCTACTCCCCCGACAAATACCAGAATGGCCTTGAAGTGGTGACTTGCGCCACCCGCCGCATTCCGCACGGGGCCTTGAGCCCGATGGTGAAGTCGCTGAATTACCTCAACAATGTCCTCGCCAAAATCGAGGCCCAAAACGCCGGCGCGGGCGAGGGACTCATGCTCAACGAGCAGGGCTTCGTGGCCGAGTGCACGGGCGACAATATTTTCATCGTCAAAAACGGGGTCATCACAACCCCGCCCATTGCTTCAGGCGCATTGGCTGGCGTGACCCGCGCGGTGGTTTTCGACCTCGCCGCCGAGTTTGGCATTCCCATCCACGAGCCGATGATGACCCGCTATGACATCTACACCGCTGACGAGTGCTTCCTCACAGGCACGGCTGCGGAGGTGATTCCGGCTGTGAAGCTCGATACACGCTTGATCGGCGATGGATTGCCCGGCCCGATCACGAAAAAGCTGATCGCCCGCTTCCGTGAGTTGACAGAGTCCACCGGCACGCTGATCTATCAATAAAATGCAGTGCGATGTTTGCCAGACTAAAGAGGCTACTGTTTTCCTGACGCAGATTGTCGATGGGAAAATGCAAAAAGTGAATCTGTGCGAGGGCTGTTCGAAGGAGAAAGGCGTGAACGATCCCACGGGTTTCGCGCTGGCCGATCTTTTGCTTGGCTTGGGCGCGTCGCAGGAAATCGAAAAATCCCCGGCCACCTTGAAATGTTCCGTCTGTGGCTTCACTCAAGCCGATTTCAAAAAAACCGGGCGCTTGGGGTGCAGTAATTGCTACACGGTTTTTGCGGATGGCATCACGCCCATGCTCAAAAACATGCACAAGGGAACCCGTCACACGGGAAAGACACCGGCCGCATTTCACAAAATCCGCGAGCACGACGAAAAAATAAAAACGCTTCAAGACAACCTCTCGAAGGCCATCGAGGCGGAGGAGTTCGAACTCGCTGCCAACCTTCGCGACCAAATCCGCCAAGTGGAGGCCGAACTCGCCTCATGAAATTTTCCCGCATCATCGCAAGCTCTGGCGAATGGCTCTCGGGCGATGGTCCGAACCGCCAGATCGTGGTTTCAAGCCGCGTTCGCCTCGCCCGCAACCTCCGCGACAAGCCTTTCCCGGGCTGGGCAAAAAAATCCGAGCGCCTGGATGTCATGAACCTTGTCAAGCAGGCCGTGGAGCATTTGCCCGAGATGGCGGAGTCCTACTCCGAAAATCTCGAGGCTCTCTCGCCATTGGAAAAACAGGTCCTGGTCGAGCGGCATCTCATCAGTCGCGAACATGCCGCCAAAGGCGTTGGCAGTGCCGTCGTGATGAACGCCCCGCAATCGCTCAGCGTTATGATCAACGAGGAGGACCATCTCCGCATGCAGGCGATCCGTTGCGGGCTGCAGCTCGACAATGTTTTTAAAATGATCAACAGAGTGGATTCCGAGCTCGAGGAGAGCTTGGAATTCGCCTTCAGCGCGGACCTCGGCTACCTCACCGCATGTCCCTCGAATGTCGGCACCGGCATGCGCGCCTCGGCCATGCTCCACCTGCCCGGCCTTGTGATGAGCGACCAGATCAACAAGATCATCAATTCCGTGAACAAAATCGGCTTGGCCGTTCGTGGTCTCCATGGCGAAGGCACTGAGGCAATGGGCAATCTTTTTCAGGTCTCCAACCAGACGACGCTCGGAGAGGCCGAGGAGGAGATCATTGGCCGCCTGAACCGCGTCATCGAGCAGGTCATCGAGCATGAGCAAAATGCCCGCGCCCTCCTTGCACAGCGCAAGTCCATCACGCTCCACGACCAGATCGGCCGCGCCTACGGCCTCCTCTGCCACTCCTACTCGATCAGTTCCAAGGAGGCCTTGAATCTTCTTTCGATCATCAAACTCGGCATCGACCTCGCCGTCTTTCCCGACGCCCACCGGTTTCCGGTGGATGAGCTTTTTATCGAAACGCAGCCGGCCCACCTTCAAAAGGGCGCTCAGGTTGTCAAAATGTCCTCCGAGGAAAGGGATGCCTTGCGCGCCACTATTATTCGGGCCAAATTATCCCAAGTCCCGCAGCCGGACATCGCCAGACTACGGCTTGCCACACCCGCCAACACCGAAAATCAATGATGAACAACTTCACTCCACGCGCCCAACAGGTTCTCGCCCTCGCCCGCAAGGAAGCCGACCGCTTCAATCACAACTATGTCGGCACCGAGCATCTGCTTCTCGGGTTGATTAAGCTCGGGCAAGGTGTTGCCGTTAATGTTCTTCAAAAAATGGGTCTCGACTTGGAAACCGTCCGCATGGAGGTCGAGAAACAAGTCGGCTCCGGCCCCGAGACCAAGATGGTGGGCAACATTCCCTACACTCCGCGCGTCAAAAAAGTCCTCGCGCTCGCTGGCAAGGAGGCCAAGAGCCTGCAGCACTCTTATGTGGGCACCGAGCACATTCTCCTGGGCCTCCTCCGCGAAGGCGAAGGCGTCGCCGCACGCGTTCTGAAAAATCTCGAAGTCGACATCGAGCGCACCCGCAACGAAATCCTCAAGGAACTCGATCCGAATTTTGCGCCGGATGAGGATGGCGACACCATTCCCACCGAAGCCGGACCTAGCGGCAAGTCATCAGGCAAGACGCCCGCCCTCAAAGCCTATGGCCGCGACCTCACCGAGCAGGCCCGCAAAGGCGAACTCGATCCTGTCATCGGCCGCGTCGATGAGATCGAGCGCATCGTTCAAATCCTCTGCCGCCGCACCAAGAACAACCCCGTCCTGATCGGCGAGGCGGGCGTTGGCAAGACCGCTATTGCCGAGGGCCTCGCCCAGGAAATCGTCTCCGGCAATGTCCCGGAAATCCTCCGCGACAAGCGTGTCATCACCCTCGACCTCGCCCTCATGGTCGCCGGCACAAAATACCGTGGCCAATTCGAAGAGCGCATCAAGGCCGTCATGGACGAGATTCGCAAAAACAAAAACATCATCCTCTTCATCGACGAACTCCACACGCTCGTCGGAGCCGGTTCCGCCGAAGGGGCGATGGATGCGTCGAATATTATCAAACCCGCCCTCAGCCGCGGCGAGATGCAGTGCGTCGGTGCAACCACGCTGAACGAATACCGCAAATACATCGAAAAAGACTCCGCCCTCGAGCGCCGCTTCCAGCAGGTCAAGGTCGAGGCCCCGACAGTCGATCAGACGATTCAAATCCTTCAAGGCATCCGCCCGAAATACGAAGCACACCACAAGGCCAAGTTCCTCGACGAGTCGCTCGAAGCCGCAGCCAAACTTTCTGACCGCTATCTCACTGGCCGCTTCCTGCCGGACAAAGCAATCGATCTCATGGACGAGGCTGGTTCCCGCGCCCGTATCGCCGCCATGACCCGTCCGCCCGATGTGAAAGACATCGAGAAGGAAATCGAAACCATCCGCCTCGACAAGGAGTCTGCCATCAAGTCACAGGACTTCGAGAAAGCCGCGTCTCTGCGCGATGTCGAGAAGCAGGCCAAGGACAAGCTGGATGCCATTCTCACCGAATGGCGCGCCAACAAAGAGGAGAAAGAGGTCACCGTCAGCGCCGACGAGATCATGCAGGTGCTCTCGAAGTGGACCGGTGTGCCGCTCTCCCGCATGGAGCAGCAGGAAACCGCCAAACTCCTCGCGATGGAAGGCGAACTCGAAGGCAAGGTCATCGGCCAAAATGAAGCCGTAGTGGCCATCAGCAAAGCCCTCCGCCGCTCCCGCGCTGACCTCAAGGATCCGAAGCGCCCGATTGGTTCGTTCATTTTCCTCGGCCCCACAGGTGTCGGAAAAACATTCCTCGCCCGCACGCTGGCCGAGTTCATGTTCGGCTCAGCCGATGCGCTCATCCAGATCGACATGAGCGAATACATGGAAAAATTCAGCGCCTCCCGTCTCATCGGTTCGCCTCCCGGTTACATCGGTTACGAGGAGGGCGGCCAACTCAGCGAGGCCGTGCGCCGCAAGCCCTACGCCGTCGTGCTCTTCGACGAAATCGAAAAAGCCCACCCGGATGTCATGCACCTCCTCCTGCAAATCTTGGAGGAAGGCAAAATCACCGACTCGCTCGGCCGCAAGATCGACTTCCGCAATACCATCATCATCATGACTTCGAATGTCGGGGCGGAACTGATCAAAAAACAGACCACGCTCGGCTTCGGCGCGCCAGTCGCCGGCACGGACAACTACGATGTGATGAAGGACAAAATCCTCGGCGAGGCCAAACGCGTCTTCAAACCCGAGTTCATCAACCGCCTCGACGACCTCATCGTCTTCCACACCCTCGAAAAACCCGACCTCATCAAGATCGTGGACCTCGAGATCAGCAAAGTCGTGGAACGCATCAAAACGAAAAACATCCACCTCACGCTCGATCCCACAGCGCAGGAATTCCTCATCAGCAAAGGCTACGACCCGACCTACGGCGCCCGCCCCATGCGCCGCGCCGTCGAAAAATACATCGAAGACCCGATGGCTGAAGAAGTCCTCCGCGGCAACATCAAGCCCGGCGACAGCGTCACCGTTCAAAAAGACGGCGACAAACTCGGCTTCGTGGTCATCCACTCCGAGGAGGCTGTGGCCGAGACAAGCGCGAAATAAAAGTCCCAAACTCACGCGAACCCTTTTTTGCGTCCTGTGCAAAAAAGGGTTCGCCTGTTTTCCACCCCCTTCGCCCGCCTGCTTGCTACTGGAGTTGACACCGTCAGACGAATGCCGCCAAATCCCCGGCAACCGACCTTCGGCTCATGTCTTCTCCATTCTTCATACCCTTGAGTCGAATGCACTCGCCTCCTCGCCATTGGCCGATAGCGAAGAGCCTGCTTGGGATTGTCATCCTTGCCCTCTGCCTCGGCACGCTCGCCCAGTTTTTCGGTCCCTCTCCGATTCCGTGGATCGAAGACCACTCGCAGTCTCCACTGGCAAAAGCCCGCGCGGCAGGCATCGAGGTGGTTTCGTTGGAGCAGGCGAGGGAGGTTGTTGCGGGCGGCGGTTTTCTCGTCCTTGATGCGCGCGCGGCAGGAGACTTCGACGCGGGCCATCTGCCTGGCGCTATCTCGTTTCCCAATGCGACGCGCGGGGAGTCCTATTACGAACTCGCCGCCCTGCTGCAACCGGACCAACCGCTCCTCGTTTATTGCTCGGGCAAGACCTGCGACGACGCCCTGCAACTCGGCGTTTTTCTTCGTGAACAAGGATCCAAAAAAATCCTGCTCTTTGCGGATGGCTTCCAAGCTTGGAAGGAGGCCGGTCTGCCTGTCGAATGAGATCGCGCGCCTCCAAATTCTGGATCGCTCTCGAATGGGCTGCGAGCTTGCTGGTGGCAGCCGTTTTCCTGCTCGCATCGGTCCCAAAAATCCTCAACCCCGCCGCCTTCGCCTCGGCGGTTTATCAGATGGATGTCCTCCCCGATTTGCTTGTCAATCCGGTCGCCATCTTCCTGCCTTGGATCGAGTTTATAGCCGCTTGCACCCTCGTTTTTCTTCCTCCCGCACGCCGGGCCGCACTGGCCTTGATTGGCCTTCTCTTGACGACATTCACTTTCGTCCTGATGGCAAACTTCCTTCGCGGCACAGCCATGTCCTGCGGTTGCTTCGGAGGCACATTTCTGGAGGCGCTCTTCCCGCCATGGACCGCACCCCTCCGCAACCTGCTCCTCCTCGGCCTCGTCTGCATCGCCCTCGAAGCCACCCGGCTACGGGAGTGATACTTGACAAGGTTTCTCGGCTGTTTGAAAATATTTCCATGACTCCGATGCTTTTAGACACGCGCGAACTCTCGGAAAATACTGCCAGAGTTCTTCGGGATCTTCCCAAATCCGGCCCTCGCGTGATCACAAAAGGCAGTGAAACCATTGGCATTCTGATACCCCCCAGCCCAAGCGGCATCAGATCCGATATTGATCTGCTGGAACGCCTCCGCTTGGGGCAGGCGCTGGCAGCCGTGCAGCGCGATGCAATCATGAATGAGACGAATTCCTTTTCCATGCAATCTATCGACGCCGAAATCCGGGCTGCACGGGTTGCCAAGCGGAAAAGAAAAAAATAATGGGAACGCCTTTTTGGGTGATTGATACGAATGTTTTCGTATCTGCGGCAATCACCCCTGGAGGCATATGTGATCAGGTTCTTCAATGTGCCGTGGCTGGTTTGTTTGTTCCCGCCTGGGATAATCAAATCCTTTCTGAATACCGCGAGGTTCTGGGAAGACCGAAGTTCAAGCTCTCGAAGACCGCAGTGCGAGCATTGTTGGATGCCCTGCCTGCATCCGGATTTCGACGAGGCATGTCCTTGCAAGAGATTTGCCTGCCCGACCCTGACGATTTGCCTTTTGTGGCCGTGGCATTGGCTACACCCGATAAAACCATCATCACAGGCAATCCGAGCCATTATCCGGCATCTCAAATGCTAACTCTTGGCATAAAAATCATCTCTCCAAGGCAAGCGTTGGACTGCTTTCAAAGTCGATAGTTGCGGCTGCCGCGAAGCGGCGTTTCTTTGATGCAAGGGCGTCTCCCGCCGCGCTATCGCGCGAGTGGTGCGGCAGCACCCATCGAAAATGTGTGGTAGGGATGGCCAGGCCCTTGGCGTCCCCAATTTCAGCCGCGAAGCGGCGTTTCAGGGGAGCATGGCCGTCCCGGCCGTGCGGGCGCGAGGCGTGGTTTGTTAGCGATGAGGTGGTCGCATCACGGCGCGCCATCACGCAAACGGCCCATAGTGCGGCTGCAGGACCGCCATCGAGCGGGACTGCAGCGGATACTCCGCCATGTGGGCAAAGACGCGTTGGGGCATCAAGTCCTGGCCGTTGGATGTGTCGAGGACCAGCGTCCAGGAAACCTGCTTCTGCCGTGCGCTCAGGCGGAATGGGACTGCCGTGTCTCCGGCATTCATCAGAATCAAAAACGAATCCCCGCGCACGGGTTGTCCGCGCTCGTCGCATTCGACAATCTGGTCGCCGAGGAGTCCCATGCCGAGGCAACGCGCATGCGGCGAGTTCCAGTCGAGTTCGGACATCTCCATCCCATCGGGGCGAATCCAGTAAAGGTCTTTGATTTCGGTGCCGTGGATGGCCCGTCCTTGAAAAAAATGCCGTCGCCGGAAAACCGGCTGTTTCCGCCTCAGGTCGATCAATCGCCGCACGAATTCGAGTTGCGACTGGGCCTCCTCGTCGAGATTCCAATCGAGCCATGACACCGGGGAATCGTGGCAGTAAGCGTTGTTGTTGCCGCCTTGAGTGCGCCCGATTTCATCACCGGCCAGCAGCATCGGCACGCCCTGCGAGAGAAGAAGCGTGCAGAGAAAATTTCGCTGCTGCCGGATTCGCAGCGTCCGAATCTGCTCCTCGTTGGAAGGCCCCTCGGCCCCGCAATTCCAGCTGTCGTTTTGATCAGCCCCATCCCTGTTCGAGTCCCCATTCGCCTCGTTGTGCTTGGTGTTGTAGGAGACAAGGTCTGCGAGTGTGAATCCATCATGGCAGGTTGCAAAATTCACGCTCGCGTGTGGTCGGCGCCCGTTGTGTTCATACAGGTCGCTGCTGCCTGCAAGACGCGTGGCCAACTCGCCGACCGTGGCACCATCGCCTCTCCAGAAGCGCCTCAGACAATCGCGGTAAAGACCGTTCCACTCGCTCCAGAGGATGGGAAAATTCCCCGCCTGATATCCATTCGGGCCCAAATCCCACGGCTCGGCGATCAGTTTCACCTGCGAGAGGACGGGGTCCTGGTGGATGATGTCAAAGAACGATCCGAGCCGGTCCACATCCCACAACTCCCTCGCCAGCGCGCTCGCCAGATCGAATCGAAAGCCGTCCACATGCATTTCCAACACCCAGTATCGCAGCGAGTCCATGATGAGCTTGAGCACGTGCGGATGGGCGACATTGAGCGAGTTCCCGCAGCCTGTGAAATCGATGAACTGGCTCCGGTCCTCCGAGAGCCGATAGTAGCTGGTATTGTCGATCCCCCGCATTGAAAGAACGGGACCCGCGTGATCCCCCTCGGCCGTGTGATTGTAGACCACATCAAGGATGACCTCGATGCCGGCCGCATGCAAAACGCGGACCATCTCCTTGAATTCGTTCACCGCATTTTCAGGCCCGCTGGAGCTGTAGCGGGGGTGGGGAGCGAAGAATCCAAGCGTGTTGTAGCCCCAGTAGTTCACAAGCCCCGCCTTGGATAAACGCTCCTCGTCGATGTGATAATGCACGGGCATTAGTTCCACGGCCGTGATGCCGAGGGATGTCAAATGGGCGATGGCCGCCGGCGAGGCGAAACCGGCATAGGTGCCGCGCAACGGCTCCGGCACACCGGGATGTTGCCGCGTGAAGCCTTTCACATGCACCTCATAGACGATCGTCTCATGCCAGGGAATGGCGGGCGGAGCGGTTCCATTCCATTGGAACGAGGTGTCAACTACCCGCGCCAACGCTGCCTCGGCGGCGTTGTCCCGTTGAGGGTCATTCGTTGCCTCCCCATGGCGGAAATCGCGGGCTATGCATTTGGCGTAGGGATCAAGCAGCACCTTCCGGGGGTTGAAATAATGCCCCATCGCGGGATTCTCCGGCCCATGGACGCGGTAGCCGTAGATCAGACCGGGTGCGCCACCGTGCAGGTAGCCATGCCAGATCTGGTTTGTTTTTTCAGGTAATGGGAGGCGCACGCTCTCCCGCTCATCGCCCGCCGAGTCGAAGAGACACAATTCCACCAGCGTGGCATTCTCGGAGAACAGCGCAAAGTTCACGCCTTCGCCATCCCAAGTGGCCCCGAGCGGCGAGGGATTTCCCGGCCAGAGAGGATTTGAGTTCATGCGCAAGCTCCCAGCTCCCGCGCCCCGATGGTGTTTTTTTCGCTCATATTGGTTCGCCGTGGACCAGATACCTTCCCGGCTTTTTGCAAAATGGGGTTTTGTCCCTCCTCCCGATGTTTCCGCTTTGCGGTGCGACCCATGCGGAGTAATAGATTCCGCATGATACCGATCCCCGAGCCATTGCATCCTGCGGTTGTTCATTTTCCGATTGCCCTGTTGCTGGTTGGGGCTGGTCTGTCGCTTCTCGCGGTTGTTTTTCCGCGATGGACGCTGCCCACGGCGCTGATTCTCTTTCTCGGAGCCGCCGGTGCGGTCGTCGCAGTGCAAACCGGCGAGCGGGAGGAGCACCGTTTGCCCAAGACGACAGGTGAACTGCACGAGGCCTTCGAAAATCACGAACACGCCGGCAAGCGCGCCCGCAATTTCTCGCTGGTGGCGGCATCGCTCGCCGTCCTCACCGTTCTCACAGCGCGCTGGCGGTGGGTGAAACGCATCCTCGCGGCGGCCACGGCCGTTGTCGCCCTCATGACCGCCTACCATGTCGCGCAAGCCGGCCATTATGGCGGTGCATTGGTCTATGAACACGGCTTCGGAGTCGGGAAAACTCTGCCTGCTAAAAAGCCATGAGCGAGCTTTCCCTCAGCCCGGTTCCGACCGCGCAGTCCGAATCCGAGCTTCCCCTCACCACCTCTAAAAAAGGCCGCCGCACGCGGAGATTCGGCGTCGAGCAACATTCGCGGCCTCCCATGGCCCGCATGCTTCGCATTCACGATCTCATCAGCCGCAACGAGCATCCGAACTGCACTTCCATGGCTGCCGAGTTCGAGGTTTCCTGCAAGACAGTGATGCGCGACATCGATTTCATGCGCGATCAACTGCAGCTCCCTATTGCCTACAACGCCTTGCACAGGGGGTTCTGCTACACAAAGCCGGTTTCCGCCTTCCCGAGAATGACGATCACCGAGGGCGAGATCGTCGCGCTCCTCGTGGCCCAAAAATCCCTCGAGCAATACAAGGGCACCGTCTTCGAAAAACCGCTCAAGTCGGCCTTCCAAAAAATGACCTCCAATCTCGAGGACGAAGGCCTCTTTTCCCTGCAGGACTTGAGCGATGCCATCTCGTTCCGCCCGGTGGGATGCGCCATCCAGGAGCTCCGTGTCTTCGACATCCTCTCCCAGGCCGTTCTGGAGCAGCGCACCGTGGAGTTCGACTACTTCAAGCTCACAGGTAAAAAAGCCGAGCGCCGCCGCGTGGAACCCTACCACCTCGGCTGTATAGACAATCAGTGGTATCTCATCGGCAACGACCTCGTCCGCGCCGGCATTCGCACCTTCGCGCTCACCCGCCTGAGCAATCCGAAATTGCTCAAATCGATTTTCCAGCGTCCACAAAATTTCTCCATCGGCGACATGATGGCCTCCAGCTTCTCGGCCTTCGAGACACCCAAACCGACGCGCGTCGTCATTCGCCTCGATGCCTTCGCCGCCCGTCTCGCCTCCGAGCGCGTCTGGCACAAATCCCAACGCATCAAACCCGTCGCAGGCGGCGGCGCCGAACTCACCCTCGAAGTCGGCCTCGCTCCCGATCTGGAAAACTGGATTCTGGGGTGGGGGACACATGCCAAGGTTCTCGAGCCTCATGAACTCTGCGAGCGCATCGCTTCGATCGCCCGCTCGATGGCTCTCCAATACAGCGTTTGATCCCCCTGCTTCGGAAACGGAATTGTCACACTCCTCGGGTTGTCGATTTGCCTCCCTTCGAGTTGCCTTGCCGAATGATCACCAGACTTCTCCTCGCCAGCATCGCCCTCTTCGTTTCCTTCATCCCTCCGCATGTGCTCGGGATTTCCGTTGTGGCCTACAATGTGGAAAACCTCTTCGACATGGACGGGAAGGCCGGCTACGAGGACTACCAGCCTGATAAATACACGCCCCGCCACCTTCGGGTGAAGGTAGGCAACATCGCCAAGGTTCTCTCCAAAGTCGATGACGGCCGCGGCCCGGATGTTGTCGTCCTCAACGAAGTCGAAATCGACCAGACTCCCGACCCCAAAAGTCCGAAAGCGGAGGATTGGTTGGAATCGGTGAAAGGCCAAAAGCTTCGCGATATCCTCTCCGCCGCGCCGCTGCCGCAGGAAACCGCCTCCCTGCCAGCCGAGTTTTTTCTCCTCAAGGCCATCGAAGACGCCGGTCTCGGCCGTTACTACTTGGTGGTCCCGGACGAACCGCCCGGATTTCATGAAGACAGCCGTCCGCGCTCCGTAAAATGCGCGATCCTCTCCCGCTTCCCCGTCACAGCCGTCAAAACCCACAACACGCTCAACGCCCGCGCCATCCTCGAAGCCCAACTCGATGTGAACGGCCATCCGCTCACCGTCTTTGCGAACCACTGGAAATCCGGCGCCGGCGATCCCGACAACGAACGCATCCGCATTAAAAATGCCGAAACCCTCCGCGACAGGTTGAATGACATTTTCAAGCAGGATGCCTCGGCGGATGTGATTCTGGCGGGGGATTTCAACTCCCACTACAACCAGACCCTCCGCTATCCCGACTTCAAAAAATCCGGCATCAATAATGTGCTCGGCTCGCAGGGCAACGAGACCGCCCTCGAAAGCGGCAAGGCGGATCTCTACAATCTTTGGTTTGAACTCCCCCACGAAAAGCGCGGGAGCGATGTTTATCAGAACAATTGGGGAACGCTCATGCACCTTATCGTTTCGCGCGGCCTCTACGACAACAAGGGGCTGCAGTATGAGGACAACAGCTTCATGGTGTTGTCCATTCCCGGCCTCAATGCCGATCCGCTCGGTCGTCCCGTCCGCTGGTCGCGTGGCAGCAATCCCTCCGGCTTCTCCGACCACTTCCCGATCCTCGCCCGCTTTCGCGTAGCCGATTCCAAATCCTCCTCCCAGTGGATGCCTCTCAAAAAGCCCTCCACCGCCGACCCGGAAAATGTCCCGCCCGTGCGCGAAGTCTCCACAACGGAAATCTTCGCCGACGCCATCAATCCCGCCACCCAACCGCCCGGCACCGATTTCCGCAAACCCGAGTGGATGGGCAAAATCTTTCTCATCGACGCCCCCGCCCAAGTCGGCAAACGCGGCATCATCACAGTCGATCTCAATGGCGTTTCTTACCCGCTCTTCAGCCCCGACAAAGACACCCGCGACCGACTCCGAGATCTCGCAAAAACCAACTCCAAGCTCCGCTTCCACGCCCAGCTGAACACATTCAAAGACGAGTGGCAGTTCTTCCTCCCTAAAGCTGACTGGATCCTCGAAAACGATTAGCCCGCCACGAAAAAACCGCTACCGCGCCAGGGCACAACACCACTCCCGCCCGGAACGCCGCTGTCTCCGTCGGCCCGCCTGCAATGCGCCTCGCAGGCCGGTGGAAAACCCCCAGCAGGTAGCGCTATGAAATTTTCGAAATCTGTGCGGCGAGGAGTTTCATGGAGCCCTCGGCTTTTTTGAGTGCCGCTGCGGCTTTGTCCCACGCCTTGTCATCCGAGGCGTGGTGCACCGAATCGTAGGCGCGGGCGAGGTTTTTGGCCTGGCCGTCGATACGGGTGCGGACGGATTCCTCGAGCGATGAGGTTTTGGTCGGGATGGCCTTCAGATAGGCCTGCAAATGCTGCTCCGCATCGTGCGCTGCGGGGATGTCCTGCTTGGTGATTGCAGCCGAGAGGGTGGCGTGCCCGGCCTCGATTGATTTCCACAAGTCGGAGAGTTTTTCCGGAATCGTGATTTCGATTTTCGAGCCGTGGTCATGGCTGTGGTTTTCATGCGCTGTCGCGAGGGGCGCGAGCGTGAGGGTTGCGATGGCTGCGAGCAGGGTTGGTGTTTTCATAGGTTGGCTTGGGATTTGTTATAAAGAGCCTAAGGCTTCTACGGCGTAAAGCGGCAGGGAGAGAAGTTCGAAATGAACCTCGGCGGTGTCCGCTCCGTCGCGGGCCTTGAATGCAACGGGAAACCGGCTTGGCTTGTTGAGGTCGAGGCGTAGCGCGACGCTGGATTTTTTTTCGAGGCAGAATTGGTGGAGGGATTTGAGCGAACCGGCCGCGCCTGCCTTGACTTCAACCGGGAGGATTTTTTCTCCTGCCGCCACGACATAATCGACCTCGGCGTTTTCTTTTTTCCCCTCGCGCAGCCAGTAGTGGAGCGAGGGTTTGCCGGGATCCAAGTAGGCGAGGTGTTGACCGACGAACTGCTCGGCCAGCGCGCCTTCGTTCACGAGTGTTTGGGATGTGGCCTGGGAGAGGGTTTCCCAGCGTCCGCCGCAGAGGAAATTCGCGATCCCCACATCCATTGAGAGGAGCTTGAAGGCTTTCGGATTTTCTCCGGCGGCCAAGGGCAATCCTGAACAATGCGAGGCCACTACGCGTTGGCAGACGTGTGCCCGCGCCAAGAGGTCCACGCACGACTTCGTGTCCCTCGCCAAATCGTCGTGCGAGAGGTTCACATATTTGATCTTTCGGCCAATGTTTGCGGGGATGCGCTGAAAGACGCTTTGCAACCTCGCGAGCATTTCCCGCCGGGCATATTTTGCAAAATCGTCCTGGTAGGTTTCCACGATCGAGCGCTGCACCTCGCGCACCGCCACGAGCGAACCTCCTTCCAAAAACTCCCACACTGCGGCCGGCATTCCTCCGATGAATAAAAACTCGCGGAGCCGCTCCACCAGTCGGGCGTGGGCCGTTTCGGGAATTTCTTCAAACCGCCCCGCCGCCTCCAAATACGACACCAAACCGGAATCCGCCGCCGCCAGAAATTCCGAAAAAGCCACGGGACCCAGATGCAAATACTCGACCCGCCCGACAGGCATCGAGAACTCGTGGTCCGCCAGCGTGAACTCCAGCAACGACCCCGCCGCCACGACGGGCAGCCCGGGCATTTCCTCATAAAAATATCGCAGCGCCGCCAAGGCATGCGGCGTGGCTTGGATTTCATCCAAAAACAGAAGGGCGTTTTCCGTCACGACCCGTCGGCCGAGCAATCCTTCGATCTCGCGAACAATCCGCACCACATCCAAGCTCCGAAAAACCGAATCCAAGGCGGCATGTCGTTCCAAATTCACCTCCAAAAGATCCAGCCCCGCCGCCTTGGCAAACTCGCGAACCAAGGTGGACTTCCCAACCTGCCGGGCTCCCCTTAAAACCAAAGGCTTGCGATGGCTTTTTCGAAGCCAGTTTTCAAGGACATAGGCTACTTTTCTTTTGATCATGTAAAAAACAGGGGTGTGTTTAGGAAAAATCTACTCCCGCCTTTGGGGTTCGGCAAGGGATTTTCTGAAAGAGCCACCCGCAATGGAATCGTCAGGTCCCAGGGAGCGCGTCCGCCCTCGGGCGTTCTGCCGCGCGCCTCGCGGGGCGGCTTCTCGTAAGCCAGGCACCCCGCCTGTGAATGGCGAAAGGCAAGGCAATCTCATCGGCAATCCCATCGACTGGCTTGAATCTTCGCCTCAGCCTTTCAGCGCTGAGGTGTCGAGGATTTCAAATGTCGCGCCAGGATTTTTGTGTGAAGCGGTGCTGGACTTCCATTTTTCAGCGAGTTGTTTTTTCAGCCCGGTCTTTTCTGTGGCGGTGAGTTTTTTGAATTTCACTTTAGAAACCACAACCCCATCGCCGTCCTTTCGAATGAAGTCAAACTCCGCGCCTGCCTCCCAATACCGCGCTGCCTCGGGATGCCGCGACCGGCAGTAGTCCTCAAAAACCGTCGCAGCATGGTCGTGGAGGAGCTTGGTTTTTTCTTCGAGCGGGAGGCGACTCCATAGGCTTCTGTGCGGGGAGTAAACCCGGAACCAAAACCGGAGCGCCGGATCGATGATGCGGTAGAGGGTTTTCTTGGTCGTTCGCAGGCTTTCGCCATACGGGATTTCGCGCTCGAGCAGCGAGGCGTCGAGGAGTTGTTGCAGTGTCCGGCCGAGATTGGTTTGAGCAGTTCCCAGCCGGGCGGCAATCTCGGAGGTCTTGCAAGCTCCTCGGCCCACCGCTTCCAGCACAGAGACCGGCGCCAGACCCGCGATCCCCTCCTCGCGCACCGCAATAATAATGCTTGTCAATAATAATGCTTTAAAAAATGTATTTTCTCTGGTGCCCGCGCGACAGCGCGCATCCCCTGTAGCGGCGGTCTGCGACCGCCGAATGGAAAACAAACTCGGCGCGCAGCGCCGCAAGCTTACTGTAGAGGCGCTCTGTGAGCGCCTGCGCGGCACGATCCGGCAGTCACAGACAG
>JBJTGE010000100.1:0-4334 GCA_046093785.1 Spartobacteria bacterium | reverse complement strand
CCGCTTGGGCGCTGTGCTTGATCCGATCGCGGACAAGGGGCTCCTGCTCACAGCCATTGTCACACTGAGTCTTGGCAACTGGAATCAAGCGTTTCCCCTTTGGTTTCCCGTGCTGGTGATCGCGAGGGATGCCGTCATTTTGGCGGGTTGCGGCGTTCTGTATTTTTTGAACGGGGCGCTTGATGTCAAGCCGACCTGGACGGGCAAGGCGGCCACGGCCGCTCAAATGGTGGCCATAGCCTGGATGATGCTCCAGTTGCCGCATTATCTGGCATCCGTGTATGCAGCTGGTATTCTCACGCTCGTCAGCGGGATGGATTACTTGATTCAAGGCAGTCTCCAAGCCCGCCATCACGCCAAACCTCATTCTTCATAAATGCGAAATGTCGCCATCATAGGCCGTCCAAATGTCGGAAAGTCCGCCCTCTTCAACCGTCTTGCGGGACGCCAGATTTCCATCGTCCATGACCAGCCCGGCGTGACCCGCGACCGCATTGGATCGATTTGCAAACTCGGCCAGGCTCCGTTTGAAATCACCGACACTGGCGGCATTGGATCCGAACCAGACCCCGACTTTGCAGAAAGCACGCGCGAGGGGGCTTTCATCGCGATGGGGAGTGCGGATGTGATTCTTTTTGTGACGGACTCGATCGATGGCGTGACGCCTTTGGACGGCGAACTTTCGACAATGATCCGCACCGCAGCGAGGCAGGTCATTCTTGTCGTGAACAAAGTGGACACGGAAGGGCATGAGTCGCGCTCCTTCGAGTTTCGCGTCTGGGTTTTAAAAATCTGGTGACCGTCAGCGCGGCCCACGGGCGAGGCATCGGCGAGCTTGTGGATATGATCGAGTCGCTCTTGCCCGAGCCGGAGCCCGAACTGGAGGCCCATGAGATGCCTCCGCTCAAGCTCGCCCTGATCGGCCGTCCGAATGTGGGAAAATCCTCCCTTGTGAATCAAATCCTCAACGACAACCGCACGACGGTGAGCGATATCGCGGGCACCACGCGCGATACCATCGATGTCGAGGCCGACTATGAGGGTCAGCGCTACATTCTCTGCGACACGGCTGGCATCCGCCACCGCTCGAAGCACAACACCTCGGTCGAGGTCTTCAGCGTCATGCGTTCGGAAAAAACCATCCGCCGCGTGGATATCAACATCCTCGTCATCGACGCCACAAGCGGTGTCACGGCGCAGGACAAAAAAATCGCCGGTCTCATTCAGAAGGCCAAGAAGCCAGCCATCATCGTTCTGAACAAATGGGACCTCATTGAGAAGCAGACGAACAACGACCCCGAGTTGCTTCGGGAGCATGTGGATCGAGCGAGGGCGGAATTGTTTTTTCTCGATTACGCTCCCGTTGTCATTCTCTCGGCGCTCACCGGAGAAAATATCCGCCGCCTTTTCACCATGGTTGAAAAGGTGCGCCAACACGCCACGCGCCGTGCCGGAACGGGCGAGCTGAACCGCGTTCTGCGCGCAGCCATGGAGCGGCAGGCACCACCATCCCGCGGATCGCGGCGTTTTAAGCTCCTTTACGCCACGCAGGCCAAGGAGAGTTCGAACTCCCAAATCGCCCCGCCGCTCTTCGTTCTCTTCGTGAATGATCCAAGGCTTCTGCCGGAGAGTTACCAGCATTACCTCTGCGCCCGCATCCGGGAGGAGTGGGAATACCCCGGCTTGCCGATCCTCATGCGCCTGCGCGGTCGCGAAGGTGTCACACAGGAAATGAACGAGTGAGATTTCCGGAGCTGCTTAGAAGTCGCGGTTTGATGTGTTCAGCGATGCCTCCGGGCAGTAGATCGAGACGGGTTCGCGTTTCCACCAGGCACCGGATTCGCTGCGTTCGGCAGGAGTGGTGAAGGTGTAATCGTCAACGACAGCGCGGACGAATTTCGGCGGATTTTCAGGGAAGGGATTTTTTTCAATCAGGGCCAAAACGGCCGGCGAGCCTTGGAGCAGGCGTGTCAGAAAATTCGGAAACCACGGGGTTGTTTCGATCCGGCCAAGAGCGGCGAACCACATTTGCCAATCGAGCCGGGGTTGGTAAGGAGCGATGACGGGAAGCGGGCGGTCCAAGGTGCCCGGCTTGTAGCGGAATTCGTAGGTTCGCCAATCATGGCCGTCGTCACTGCCCTGAACAATGATCTCGCGCCGTTGCGTGGTCATCACGGCGAAAAGCCCGTAGCCATTCAGCGAACGGAATGGTGCCACTTTGGAATAGGTCTCAGCCAGAGGAGCCATGAAGGAAGACATGGTGCGGAACGAGGCGGTGAGGGGGACAAGGGAGAGGAGGAGCAGTGGCAAAAGGACTGGCACGCGAATCCAAGGCGTGACACAACCAGCGCGCATTGTCTTTTGACGCAGAAATCCCGGCCAGCATCGATCGTCGAGCAGGAGAAGGCAGAGCGCGATTGTGAGAATGTTGAAAAACGCAAAGTTCCCGGTCAGCGCAATGCCGATCTGGAGGGCGATGGTCGCCCAGGCAGCGACCAAGCGGGGATTCCTTGGCAGGAAAAAGGCAAACGGCAGGACTAGTTCGATGACAAAAAGGATCGCGCAGGCGGCCGTGAGAACATCAACCGGAAGGTGGTGCGCAAACCATGCGAGGGGATTTGGAAGGGGCTGCGTGAGAAAATGGAAATCCAGCGCCCGCAGACTCCGCCAAGTGTCGTCGCCACTCGAGAGTTTCACCACGCCCGAGCAGAAGATCAGGCGGAACAGCAGGGCCACAGCCGCGAAGCGGGCAAGCCGGGGAGGCTCCGAGAATTCCGCATTCGGTTTCCATCGCCAGGGAGACATGAAGACCGCCAGAAAGCCGGTTTCGATCAGCAAAGCGTCCCATTGAAAGCTGTAGAAATCCTGCCCCGCTGTGCAAAGCGAGAGCATGACCGCCCACAAAATCAGAAAACAAAGCGGCTGGACGACGCCAAGGAGTGCGACGAGGGACACGGCGATGCCGATATCCGTAAGAAGAAGCAGCGTTTCCAGATTGGGGGAGAGCCAGACAAGCGAAGGCAGCGCCCAAAAAGCGGATGGGCCGAACCGGGCACCGACCGCTTCAAAAAAGGAAGCGACAGGCAGGATGCCATCCGGTCCATGGAGACCGGCGGCCTGGTGTCTGAAGGAAAGCAGGGCGACAAGGAAAATGGCGGCCAGAATCCGGAGAAAGAGGCCGTTCGCCACGGCAAACGAGGGCTTTTGCGTGGAGGCTCCCCACAGCAGGGCGGTGAGGCGTGAAAAGAGAAGTCGGTTCCGCGCGACGAAGGCATACGCACCCTCGGAGAAATCCGCAAAAAGGCGACTCCTCTTGTAAAGTGAGAGGCCGGCACGCGCGGTGATGGCGTGAGGGGCAGTGATTTCCAGAACCGCTGCAGCGCCGGATGCGCGCGAACCGTCGGGGCGGATGAGCTGGACCGCGCGGTCGAATTCCTCCTTGGAAATCTGCGGGTAGAGAGCTTCCGCCTCGCTCGCCGGCATGTAGTGGACAGACTCGCCACTGAGGTCGCGCCAACGCTCGATCCACTTGCGGCAAAATGCGCAGGAACCGTCGAAGACGAGCACCGGGTGGGTCATTTTTTCAAAAGCTTTGCCAAGGCGGCTGATGGATTTTCAACCGTTTTGGCGGTGATGGTGAGTGTCCGAATCTTCGTGGAGGGCAGTCGGAATTTGAGGTCGCGGAAGGTTCGTTCGAGAACGGTCATAAGGCCGCGAGCGCCGGTTTTTTCATCCCTCGCCAGCGCGGCGAGCCTGCGCAGGGCGTCGGGTTCGAAGCGGAGGCTGATGCCATAGGCGGCGAACGAGCGTTCGTATTGATGGATGAGACTGCTCTCGCTCCGGCTCAAAACTTGGAAAAGATCGTTCTCATCCAGGGCATGGCATGCGACACGCACCGGCAGTCGCCCGACGAATTCGGGCTCCAGACCGAAGCGAATGAAGTCCGCCGTGCTGATCTGCGCGTGCGCCTTCTCCAAACCAAATTGGGGCGAAGTCAGGCGGTCGCGACTGATCTGGTCGATGCCGACGAACGCTCCGCTGGCGATGAAAAGAATATGACGCGTCGAGATGGTGTCCGGCATTCCCGGTGTGTTGCCCCGGGCGGCGCTCATGGCGGACTGGAGTTGGCCGGTCACATCATTTGGCGACAGCACCGGCACATCGCCGTCTTCCATCAGCTTGAGAAGATTCGTTTGGACGCCACGCCCGGAGACATCCCTTCCACCGCCGTCGGATGATCCGGCAAGTTTGTCCACTTCATCGAGGTAGATGATGCCATGGGAGGCGCGTTTGATATCGCCACCTGCGCGGCGTATGAGGTCGCGCACGAGGTC
>JBJTGE010000099.1:0-5317 GCA_046093785.1 Spartobacteria bacterium | reverse complement strand
GGATGTCCTGCTTGTGGAAACGATTTTCGACACGCTGAACGCGAAGGCCGCGCTTTTTGCAATCGCCCGGTTTTTTGAAAAGCATCCGCGCATGCCGGTGATGGCATCCGGCACGATCACCGACTTGAGCGGTCGAACGCTGACAGGCCAGACGGTGGAGGCGTTCTTGAATTCGCTTGCGCATTTTCCGCTCTTGTCCATCGGCCTCAATTGCGCCCTAGGTCCAAAGGAAATGAGGCCCTACATTGAGGAACTCTCAAACATCTCGCCGTTCTTCGTCAGCACCTATCCCAACGCCGGTCTGCCCGATCCGCTCTCGCCCACGGGATTTCCCGAGACGCCCGAGAGTCTTGCCCCGCAGCTCCGCGAGTGGGCGGAGCAGGGTTGGTTGAACATTATTGGCGGATGCTGCGGCACCACGCCGGGTCACATCAAAGCCATCGCCGACGCGGTTCGCGGGCTGCCCCCGCGACGGATTCCCGCCCGCACGACGACCCTGCGATTGAGCGGCCTGGAGCCATTCACCGCGCGCCCGGAGATTCCGTTCATCAATATCGGCGAGCGCACGAATGTAACGGGTTCGCCAAAGTTCGCAAAACTCATCCTCGCCGGAAACTACGACGAAGCCCTTGCCGTGGCTCGTCAGCAGGTCGAGGCGGGAGCGCAGATCATCGATGTGAACATGGATGAAGGCATGCTCGACGGGGCTGCCGCCATGACGAAATTTCTCAACCTCGTCGCCAGCGAGCCCGATATTTCCCGCGTGCCGGTGATGATCGACTCTTCGAAATGGGAGGTCCTCGAGGCCGGCCTGCGCTGCGTCCAAGGCAAGTGCGTCGTCAACTCGATCAGCCTCAAAGAAGGTCCTGAAAAATTCAAGGAACAGGCCCGCCTCATCCGCGCCTACGGGGCAGCCACGATCGTCATGGCCTTCGACGAACAAGGTCAGGCCGACAGCTACGAACGAAAAATCCAAATCTGCGAACGCGCCTATCGCACCCTTGTCGATGAAGTCGGATTTCCGCCGGAGGACATCATTTTTGATCCAAACATCCTCACCGTCGCCACGGGCATCGAAGAGCACAACGACTACGCGAACGCCTTCATCAATGCCACGCGATGGATCAAGGAAAACCTCCCCTACGCCCGTGTGAGCGGCGGCATCAGCAACATCTCGTTTTCCTTCCGTGGCAACAACCCCGTCCGCGAGGCCATGCACGCCGCGTTCCTCTACCACGCGATCAAAGCCGGTCTGGATATGGGAATCGTCAATGCCGGCCAGCTCGGCATCTATGAGGATATTCCCAAGGACCTCTTGGAACTCATCGAGGATGTCCTGCTGAACCGCCGGGCCGATGCCACCGAGCGACTCGTCACATTTGCCGAGAATTTCAAAGCCTCGAAAACGGTCGGCTCCGCGCCTGTGCAGGACACCGCATGGCGCGAATGGCCCGTGGAGAAACGCCTCGAGCACGCGTTGATCAAAGGCATCGTGGATCAGATCGATGCCGACACCGAGGAGGCGCTGAAAAAATACGGCAAGCCGCTCTCGGTTATCGAAGGGCCTCTCATGGACGGCATGAAAATCGTCGGCGACCTCTTTGGCGCGGGGAAAATGTTCCTGCCGCAGGTCGTGAAGAGCGCCCGGGTGATGAAAAAATCCGTCGCCTGGCTCACTCCGCTCATGGAGGCCGAGCGCGCCGCGAATCCCGATGCCCGCACGCAAGGCCGCATCCTCATGGCCACGGTGAAAGGCGATGTCCACGACATCGGCAAAAACATCGTTGGTGTCGTCCTCGCCTGCAACAATTACGAGGTCATCGACATGGGGGTCATGGTCCCCTGCGAAAAAATTCTCGCCACCGCGCGTGAGAAAAATTGCGACATCATCGGCCTCTCCGGCCTCATCACGCCATCGCTCGACGAGATGATCCATGTCGCCAAGGAAATGCGGCGCGAGGGTTTCACCATCCCGCTCATGATCGGCGGCGCGACCACCAGCAAGGCGCACACGGCCGTGAAAATTTCACACCACTACCCCGGCGGAGTCGTTCATGTCCTCGACGCATCCCGCGCCGTGAATGTCGCCAGCTCGCTCCTCAGCCCGGACCAGAAACCTGCGTTTCTAACAAACTTGGAGTCCGACTACGAAAACCTCCGTGTCGACCATGCCGGACGCCAAGCCGGCAAACCCATGCTCACGCTCCAAGAGGCCATCGCCAACGCACCGCAACTCCCGCACGACAACATCGCGGTTCCGGAGCAAACGGGTGTGGTGGTTTTTGAGTCGGGTAAAACGATTTGCCCTTCCTTGCCTCGCCGCATCGGGGGACTCGATGTCTCCACCGAATCCGAGCTCAAACAAATCTTCTCACTCGACTGCCCGCCAACTTGGTTCAGCACTGACGACACGCCGAAGATGGTCGAGGAAAAGCGCGCCCTTAAAGCAGCCTCTTTTGACGACGAACTCGTTCGCGAATTTCTTATCAAGTATTGCCACCCGCTTGATTACGCTCCTGCCTTCGAAGGAGAGCCTCCAGTCCTCCTCGTGGCACCATCGACTTCAGGTAAAAACAAGCTCCCTTCGATTTTCGCCGACTGGCTCCTTCAACATTTTCCA
The DNA here is from genome assembly GCA_046093785.1 of Spartobacteria bacterium. Taxonomy (GTDB): domain Bacteria; phylum Verrucomicrobiota; class Verrucomicrobiia; order Chthoniobacterales; family Terrimicrobiaceae; genus UBA967. Next base: position 2,697 of record JBJTGE010000099.1, on the reverse strand, counting down.
GGCGACCTCAACGAGTCACTTCGCGTTTTCTCCGTGGAGGAAGCCAAAAACCGCATCGGCTACATTGGAAAGGTCGGCAATCCGACGATCATTCATGTTCCTGAATCGGTCAAAAGCGAGCTGGCGAATCGCCGTTTGATACTCGTCGATGACATTCTCACCAGCGGCGAAACACTCAATGCCATGCAGGAAGCCTTGGAGGCGGCCGGTTTAAAGGTCGCGGGCGTTGTGGTCCTTGGGGCCGCTATGAAAGCCAAACCAGCACACACGAGCACCTTGAACCAGCTCGCGAAGAAGCTCGCCAAAGCAAATAATCAGAATTGGAAAGAGATTTATAGCGATTTCCAAGTGGCACACCGCCACGCTTATGCTAACCTACTACGAAAAGCCACAAACGATGCCGATAATTTACCCCGAGACATTGCAGCACTTGTCAGATCAAAAGCTTCAGCGCTACGCGGAGCTGCACGAACAGATGTATCAAGAGAGCATCCGGTTGAATCGCACTCCGATTCCGGAGGAACTCAAGGATCCGCAGGAGTGGATCAACTTTTGCACTTGGCGAAACGACAACTGGCGCAAATTGTGCCGCGAATCATCTCCGAAAGTCGTGGAGATGTTGATGAAGCGGGAAGTGGTGAAGGACTCCTGGCTCCTCAACGAAGAGCCGTCAGCCTCCGCGACCTGATTCCCTTCATCGACTGGTCGCCGTTTTTCCACACTTGGGAATTGCGGGGGCGGTATCCTGCGATTTTTGAGGATCCGAATTGTGGGGTTGAGGCCAAGAAGCTTTTTGAGGATGCCCAAAATTTGCTCGCGGAGATTGTCGCGGACGAGAGTCTGCAACTTCGCGGTGTGTGTGGGCTTTTTCCTGCCAACCGCGACGGGGAGGATATTGTTGTCTACACCGACGAGTCGCGCGCCAAGGAAGCCGTGCGCTTTTGCGGATTGCGCCAGCAAATGAAGAAGCCCGAGGGGCAATTCAACTCCTCGATTGCCGATTTCGTCGCGCCCGCTCCAGCCAAGGATTATGTCGGCGCGTTTGCCGTCACTTCGGGGCATGGCATGCAGGAGTTGGTGAAGAAATTCAAAGCCGCGCACGACGACTACAATGTCATCATGACCGAGGCCCTTGCCGACCGCTTCGCAGAGGCGTTTGCGGAATACATGCACAAGTTTGCACGCGACGTATGGGGTTTTGGAAAAGAGGAGGCTTTCTCCAACGAAGAACTCATCCGCGAAAAATACCGTGGCATCCGACCCGCGCCCGGTTATCCAGCGCAGCCCGACCACACCGAGAAGTGGGCCATCTGGAAACTTCTCGATGCGGAGCGCAACACCGGCATCACGCTCACCGAGAGTCTTGCCATGTTCCCGGCCAGCAGCGTGAGCGGCCTTTATTTTGGACATCCCGAGTCGAAATACTTCGCTGTCGGTAAAATCGAGCGCGACCAGATCGAAAGCTACGCGCAACGGAAAGGCATGTCGGTCGGGGAGGCCGAGAAGTGGCTCCAGCCCTACTTGAACTACAATCCGGACAGCCAGCTCACGCGGCCTTGCCAACCGGGAGCCAGCAACTGATTTTTTAAAAATGAAAACCCTCGTCATAGGTCATCGCAACCCGGATATGGACTCGATCTGCTCCGCCATCGGATATGCGGAGTTCAAGCGCGCCACCGGAATGGATGGCGTTGTCGCGGCACGCTGCGGAAACACCAACCAGCGGATCGATTTCGCCCTTCACAAATTCGGCCTCGAGGCCCCTGTTTTCTTCGCCGATGTCTATCCGCGCATCGAGGATGTGATGCAACGCAGTGTGGTGAGCATCCACCGCGACGCTCCGGTTTATCAGGCCATGACGCGCTTCGGTGAGGACAAGTTCCGTGGACTGCCTGTCGTGGACGACGTCCGCAACTGCATCGGCCTCCTCTCCGCGTTCAAACTCGGAAAATACCTCTTCCCGCCGATTGAGAACCTCTCCTCCAGCCGCATTGTGGAGGCATCGATCGCACACATCCGCGAAGCCATACGGGCGACGCTCATCACCGGCAGGGAGGACACATCCATCCGCCAGCGCACACTGGTCGTTGCGGCCATGCTCACGGATTCCTTTAAAAAACGCCTCGAGCAACTTGATATTCCCTCCACCGTTCTGATCGTCGGCGACCGGTGGAACATTCAAGAACTCTCGATCCTTGCGGGAGTGCCGGCCATCGTCATCACGAACAATTTTTCTCCGCCGGATAAAATTCTTGCCCTCGCGCAGGAGCACGGCACGACCCTTTTGTCCTCGCCGCACGACACAGCGACGACCACGCTGCTCGCGCGTGCGGCCGTTACGGCGGGGCAGATGCTCTCGCCGGATTTCACAACGCTCACAGCCGATGCCACCCTCCGGCAAACGCGCAACGACCTGGCTATGACATCCCAATTTGCCTTTCCTGTTCTGGGGCCGCAGGGGCGCATGCAGGGCATCATTTCCAAGAGCGATCTGTTGAAGCCCGCCCCCCGACAGTTGATTTTGGTCGATCACAACGAACTGACCCAGGCCGTTGCCGGCGCCGAGGAGTTGCCGATTGTGGAAATCCTCGACCACCACCGCATCGGTGTGGCTCCCACCCAGCAGCCAATCCTCTTCATGAACCGCCCGGTCGGCTCCACCAGCACGATTGTGGCGGATTGTTTCCGCATGGCCCG
>JBJTGE010000098.1:0-3929 GCA_046093785.1 Spartobacteria bacterium | reverse complement strand
TTCCGCGACCACTCCCCGAGCATCCTCGCGTTCCTGCACGACTTCACCGTCCCCTTCGACAACAACCAAGCCGAACGCGACCTGCGCATGGTCAAAGTCCGCCAGAAAATCTCAGGCACCTTCCGCAGTTTCGACGCCCTCCGCCGCCTCTTCCTCGGCGACCCGTTCCTCCCAACCCCCAACTCCTCCTGACAACTCCTGGACACTTCATAAAAAAATCGCCCTCATCCCTTCAAAAATCCGGTGCCATGCCTGCTCGCGCCTACCTGAGTAGTTACAAAAAATCAGCCCTATTTGGAGCACGAAACTCGACACCGTGACTGGACCGTTGTAACTGGGAATTGTGCGGTTGTTCTTGATACGGGCAACTCGGCATATCCGCAATTACTCCGGGAAAATTCTTGAAACTTTTTCAAAACAAACCATGAGCACGATCAGCATTCAACTCCCAGACGGACTGAAAGAAGGAATCGAGAGTTTGGGCAAGAGGGAGGGATTTTCCATCGAGCAATTTTTGGCAATGGCCGCTGGAGAAAAGTTGGCGGTGATGTCCTCCCTCGACTATCTGCGGAAAGAAGCATCCCAAGGTAGCCGGGCGGATTGGGACAACTACTTGGCCAATGCGCCTGATGTGCAGCCTCTGCCGGGCGATGAGATTTGATTTTTTGAAAAGAGGCCAAGCGTTTTTTAAAATTGATGGCGTCTCGGGGAGCGTGCCAGGCCCTGGATTGCTCACCGGACATTCGCACTTGGAGTATGCTGGCGGCGTTAATCTCGGGCGTTAGTTTATTGTAGCCGTTCCCATCGCCGCTGGACCAACTCTTGGTAGCGTGCCTTCATTTCTTCCGAACAGAAACCGGCGCTGATGAGAGGGATTGCCGCGCTCAACCCCTTCTCAAATCGCCGTAGTGCATTGGCGATCTGGCGCTCGGTCAATCCCAATGCGTTCCCCAAAGCGAGGAAATCCCGCCGGGTGAGGCGCTTTTTACGGCCATGCATGGTCAGCGCGCTTTCCTCCGTGTCCTCGGGCAATAAGAGCGCAGTTGGCAGCAGGTCGTAAGCCGGCGAGAACCGGATTTCTCCTTCCTGGGAACGAATCAGGGAAAAGTTCTTGAGGTGCATGTCGGAATTCCCTGTTAAAAAGCTGAATAAGTTGACCTCGAAAAATCGCAGCGCATCAAGGCCCGGATGGCTACAATGCTGGAGAATTTTTTTGCCAACCGCCTCCAGCGAGCCTCGGTATTTTTCCTCGGTCATCCGATCCGTCAACTGGCACATATCCTCCATGGCCAATTTGTGCATTCCCACCCGATCCATGCGCCTGACGACCAAAGCCAACTGACCGTCCTGCATCGCTATCAATCCGCAGTCGGCCGTTTCAATGCCAAAGCAAGCCGCCATTCGCATGGTGAGGTGCTCAAGTTCGGGCATTTGGGGAAACCGTTCCACTGGCGTTTTGAGGATATACCCCCCTTCGAGCCCGACGAGAGTGAATCGGCCGCCTGCGCGCGCTCCACCTGATTCCAGATGCAGGGAAAGCTTGGGCTGGACGCCTGGAACCGCGACATGGCTGCGGACAATCTGCTCAGCCATCGAATTCAGTGCAGCCCATGAGTAGGGAAGCTGCGGAGGCTGCGCGCTTCCAAACAGCCCGCGGCAACATGCGGTGTGGAAATCCATTTCTTCACCGTCGATGACACCCAAGCAAATCTTGCAGCGGAGATTATTCATGTGCGGCCTCCTCCTCGATCGGCGCGACTCCAGCGGCACCGATGCAATCGCGGCAGCAGGCCAACAAAAGCCCCATTCGGTCACGCGGGTCGATCTTCCATGTCTTCTCGGCAATCTCCAGCAGCCATCCCTCTGGAATGAGTTCGTCAAAAAAAGGGAAAAGCCGCTTGTCCTCGAACGGCTCGCCCCTCAAGGGAAGTGTGAGACTGGCGGAAACAGCCTTCGGGTCGTTGAGATAAGCTGCCGAGTAAGTGAAACGATACCCGCGATCAAGTTCCTCAAGCACGCCGACCGGCCTGTCATGGAGAAGGATTTCAGCTTTTCTCATCATCCACCGCCTCCCGGAAAGGTGCCGGAGCCATCCGGTGGCCAAAGAGACCCAGAACCTGGTTGACCTTGTCGAGCCGCAGCGAGGCCTTACCCTGCTCCAGATCACGGATAAACCGCAGGCCCACTCCAGCCCGATCGGCAAGATCATGCTGGGTCATTCTCACTGCTTTGCGCTTGGCCTTTACAAATTGAATCAATGGATCATTCATTGGAAATACCCGATCGAGTATAAAATTGTTCCGAAAATCATTTACTATACCCGAAAGGGGTCTGCAATTTTTATTTTCGGAAGAATAAATCCGATCGGGTATAAAACGGGCTGTGGCGTGACAAGGTGGAAAAGCTGAAAAAGCTGAAAGGGTGCCGCGACCCACGACTGCGCTCTGTGCAAAGATCTACACTGATCAGCGGTCTTCGGACGAGTTTTTTCGATCCGGCCCGCGAGGGCGCGAGCCTCAACGCCCGAGGCGTGCGTGATCCCCGGGGCCTGAAATACTCCCATCGCCTGTCAGCGGGAGCAATGTTCTTCGGCAGCAGTGCCGAACTCCGCGAGCAATCTCGAAAGCCGAAGAACTTCTTCCGCCTCGATTTCGAGCAGAGCGGCGACCTCCTGAACTTCAAATCCCTTGCGTAACATTTTGAGAGCCGCCTCTTGTTGCCCGAGTAGCTTGCCCTCGGCGCGTCCTTTTGCTTCGCCTTCGGCAATAGCATCGGCGAGAAGCGTTCGCTCGACACGAACGCCGTCCCAGTATTTGTCGTAAGCCGCCAGTTCGCCTTCGCTAAATGCCGATTCCTTCATGTATTCCACCGCCTCGCGCACTTCCTGCTGGGCAAGGAGGTCAGTGGAAACCTCCGCCGACTTCTCACCGACTTCCGTGAGATACCGCAGCCAGAGGACTTGAAGGCGCTTTTCGGGCATCGTTTGCGGAAGAAATTTCGGCAACTCGACAAAGACGAATTCCAGCCCCTCGATCTGGCGTCCTGTATCCATAGCGTGGACAATCCGGTAGTGGTGATACCATTCCGGGCTGTCCTTAATAAAGGTATCGTCGACGAGGTTGAGCGAGTAAACGGGTTGGAGGAGATGGTATTCCTGACTGGTTTTCAATTGCTTTACATACGCTTTCGAGGCGTTGAAGAGAAACCTGGTTGCGAAACTTCGAGTCCATAAAATCTGAGTTGTGACGATAAATGAGCGCTTCTTTTGGTCTATACAGCGCGCATTCACAAAGTTGTAGCGAACCTCGGGGACTTCGGAGACCAAGTCTCTCGGGAGATACTCCAACTCTTGAATCTGGGCGTCGGGCTCGAGGGGCAGCAGCGCGTTGAGAAAGCTCTTGAGAAGGTGCGGATTCTGACCGAACACCTTATAATAGGTGAAGTCATTCTTGGGATCCAAGTAACGCATGCCGGTCATCATACACACTGGGTTTGGCAGGCGCAAGCCATGGAGAGAGCGGTGTTTTCGGACGGTAGCCCTCCTGAGGTTTTTCAGCCTCATTGGTGCCGACGGGGACGTCGGCGTTCCGGGAGGCAGGAGTCGATATCGGGCGCGGGGGCGCATCCGATGGCTCCCGGGAGCGGGCGCGGTTCCTGGGGATGACGCTCCCCTCGCCTTTCAGCGGGGGCCGAGTTCGGGGGTGAGCCAGATTTCCTTGAGCACTTGGACGCGGTTGCTCCAGAGGTTTCTTCCGCCTTGGCGCAGGGAGACTTCGCGGACGCCTTCTTCCACATCGGTGGTGATCGGTGTGTTGCCGACGAAGTTGCCGTCGATGAAGAGGTCGAGGCCTTGGATTTCTTGTCCACCGGAAGTTGGTTTGATGAGCACCTTGTGGCGGGGAAGCTCTTCGTTTCGGGAGGCGGAGAGG
>JBJTGE010000097.1:0-5126 GCA_046093785.1 Spartobacteria bacterium | reverse complement strand
AAAAGAAAAATGATCAGCTTCCTCTTCTCCTCGATGGAAAGGCTTTCTGCGTCTTTTTCAATTTCCAAAAGTGTCATGGCTTTTTCCATATCTCAATCTTGAATTTGTTGAATCAAATTGAGCGTGATTTGATTTGAGCATCTCCGAGACCAGCATGAAATCTGGCTCTGCGAGTCGATGCGGTGTTTTGCCCTGCCTTGTTTTGATTCATCGAGCATACACTCATCGTCGTTGGAATGAGTATTGATGAGGGTTTGCGGGTAATTTGGTGTGGTTCTGTTTTTTCGCTTGTTGAAAAATCAGACCATCAAAAATGAATTGGTTTTTTTGAAGTCGCCGTAATGAGACGAGTTTTTTTTGCAGACCCACGCTGGAAAAATTTGGGGATATACGAGGGTCGAGATTTTGTCGGTTTATGGGCAATGCACCCCCTACAATTCGCCAAAAATTTTGGTAACTTTTTTGGTAACTCAGAAGTCAAAATGAGCCTAAATGTGGAAAACGGGATTTGCTAATCAGCGAGGGGAAACTGCTCTACAGGAGGGAAATGATCAAGTGGGATTAAATGGAGTTAATTGCCGTAACTCTTTAAGAGTCAACTGCTCTACCATTGAGCTAGGGACGCGTGGAGTTTGTCTCGCGAAGCACGAGTAGTCTTGCGGACAAAACAAGGACAGAACATTAAGTTTGCACGCCGCCGGATGGCAAGTAGAAATAGTGCGGCGCGCCCTTCAATTTGCCGGCACGGAGCTGCGTTCCAGCCAAGTGGCATAGGCTTCTTCCGAGGTTTCTCCCGCTGCGAGGGCGAGGGTTTCGAGGACGGCTTCTTCTTCGGGAGCTTGGAATCGGTATCCGTTAGTTTCGATGAAAAGCGCGGCGGCGATGAAACCGGCGCGTTTGTTTCCATCGAGGAATGGGTGGTTTTTGACGATGCCGTGCGCGTAGGAGGCGGCCATCTGAAAAATAGTTGGCTTGCCGTAGGCGAAGAGGTGCTTGGGTCTGTTGAGGGCGGAATCGAGCAAGGACTCGTCTCGGATGCCAGATAGGCCTCCGAATCTTTCAAGAAGGCTTTCATGATACGCGAGGCAATCCTCACGCGTGATCCAGACGGGTTCGTTCATTTGGCGAGTTCCCGAAGAGCGTTGCGATAGCGCTGCATGAGGCTTTCCACGATTTCCATCTTGTCCTCAAAGCCCGGGCGCTCCGGCGTGACGCGGAGGGAGCATTCGGGAGACTCTGTGAAATAGAGAATCGTGCCTTCCTCGGCTTTGAGTTGTTGGAGGGCTTCTTTGGGGAGAACGACGCCGAGGGAATTGCCGATTTTGCGAACTTTGGATTGTGCGATCATGGAATAACATTAGTTATCACATGGCGGATGTCAATTGGCGGCCTGGTTTGTTTTGCGCGCTGCGGCGGAATTGGTTTTTTCGAAAGATTGCCAATATTGCGCGTGGGTTTTATATGTCCGAGCCCTTCCTCAATTCATGAAATCCTCCTCGTCACCGTCCTTGTCTCCATCCACTCAAGCCGTGTCGGTCGCCGGCAAGAAACTCCTTGCGGCGAACCGCAGCGAAATCGCGATCCGGGTCTTCCGTGCCGCGACCGAGCTGGGCATGCGCACGGTGGCCATCTACGCGCAGGAGGATCGCCACACGATGCACCGCTTCAAAGCCGACGAGGCTTATGTGGTGGGCGAGGGCAAGGGACCGGTGGGGGCTTATCTGGACATCGACGGAATCATCAGCCTCGCGCGTGAGCACGGGGTGGACATGATTCATCCGGGCTATGGATTTTTATCGGAGAATGCAGCCTTCGCGCGGGCCTGTGTGGAAGCGGGGATTACTTTTGTGGGGCCTGACTCGGAGTTGCTCGACACGATGGGCGACAAGACGGCCGCACGGGCACTGGCGCAGAAGCTGAATGTGCCGACACTGCCGGGCACGGAGGATCCGGTGAGCGAGCGCGGCGAGGCGCTGCGTATTGCGAAGGGGATTGGTTTTCCGCTCATCATCAAAGCAGCCTTCGGCGGCGGCGGGCGTGGAATGCGGGTGGTGACGCGTGGCGAGGATTTGGCCGACCTGCTGGATGAAGCCCAGGGCGAGGCGGAGCGGGCGTTTGGAAATGCGGCAGTGTTCCTCGAAAAATACATTCCCCGGGCGAAGCATATCGAGGTGCAGATCTTGGGCGACCGCCACGGGAATGTGCTGCACCTGCACGAGCGCGACTGCTCGGTGCAGCGGCGCCACCAGAAGGTCATCGAAATCGCTCCCTCTGTGGCTCTCGATGAAGGCGTGCGCCGCGACCTCAGCGATGCGGCCGAGCGCTTGGCTCAAGGCGTCGGCTACAACAATGCCGGAACGATCGAGTTCCTCTACGATGTGGATAAAAAAGAGTGGTTCTTCATCGAGATGAACCCGCGCATCCAGGTCGAGCACACGGTGACGGAACAGGTCACCGGCATTGATCTCGTGCGCTCCCAAATCCTCGTCGCAGCTGGAGCCTCGCTTCACGGCCCCGAGTTGGCACTGCCGCTGCAGCCGGACATTCCCTGCAATGGCTACGCCGTCCAATGCCGCGTGACCACCGAGGATCCGGCGAACAAATTCATGCCAAACTACGGCAAGATCATCACCTACCGAAGCGCGGCGGGATTCGGGGTTCGCCTCGACTCCGGCATGGGCACGACCGGCAGCGTCATCACGCCGTTCTACGATTCGCTTCTCACAAAAATCACGACCTCCGGGCAGACCTTCCCGATGGCTCTCCAGCGCATGCTCCGCGCGCTTCGCGAATTCCGCATTCGCGGGGTGAAAACGAACATCCCGTTTTTGGAAAATGTGATTCAGAACGAGTCATTCCAGTCGGGCGCGGCGACGACCACGCTCATCGACACCACACCGTCGCTCTTTGATTTCAAACCCCGCCGCGACCGCGCCTCGCGCCTGCTTTCCTTCCTCGCGGATGTGATCGTGAATGGAAATCCTCAGGCCAAGGGACATCAGATTTCCGCGCCTTTGGAAGCCGCACGGCGTCCATCCTACGACGGCAAACAAGTCCCTCCCGACGGCACGCGCCAGCTTTTGCTTGAGCTCGGACCCGAGAAATTCGCCGAGTGGACGCGCCGCCAGAAGCGCCTGCTTTTCACCGACACGACCTTCCGCGACGCGCATCAATCGCTCCTCGCCACGCGCGTTCGCACCTACGACATGGCCGCCGTGGCGGATTCCGTCGCGCGCCGGGCTCCGGAACTTTTCAGTTTGGAAATGTGGGGCGGCGCGACCTTCGACGCCTCGATGCGCTTCCTGCACGAGGATCCGTGGGACCGTCTGCGCGACTTGCGCGAGCGGGTTCCCAACATCTGCTTCCAGATGCTCCTGCGTGGCTCGAATGCGGTCGGCTACTCAAACTACCCGCCAAATGTCGTCGCCGGCTTCATCCAACACGCCGCCGAGTGCGGCATGGACATCTTCCGCATTTTCGATTCGCTGAACGACCTGCCAAACATGAAAGCCGCGATGGAAGCGGTGCGCAAAACCAAGGGCATTTGCGAAGGCACGCTCTGCTACACGGGCGACATCCTCGACCCGGCCCGCACGAAGTATTCGCTCAAATACTACATCGGCCTTGCCAAGGAGCTGGAAAAAATGGGGGCGCACATGCTCGCGGTGAAGGATATGGCCGGACTCTGCCGTCCCTTTGCGGCGCGCACACTCATCAAGGCCCTCCGCGAAGAGGTCGGAATGCCGGTGCATTTCCACACCCACGACACCAGCGGAGTCAATGCGGCATCGATCCTCATGGCCGCCGAGGCGGGAGTCGATGTGGTGGATGCTGCGATCTCCTCGATGTCCGGCTCGACCTCGCAACCGAACCTCAACAGCCTCGTCGCCGCCCTGCGCCACACGCCGCGCGATCCAGGTCTGGATTTGGACTCCCTGAACGAATTTGCCGACTACTGGGAGCAGGTCCGCACCTTTTACGCGCCTTTCGACACCTCGCCGCGAACAGGAAGCGCCGAGGTTTACCTGCACGAAATGCCCGGCGGGCAATTCACCAATCTCAAGGAACAAGCCGCCAGCATGGGCCTTTCCAGCCGCTGGCCGGAGATCGCCCGCTGCTACGCCGAGGTCAACGAACTCTTCGGCGACATCGTGAAGGTGACCCCCTCGAGCAAAGTCGTCGGCGACATGGCGCTCTTTCTTTTCACACGCGGGATTCGTCCAGCGGATGTTCTCAACCTCGAACCCGGCACCGCCTTTCCCGAGTCGGTGAAAGACATGCTCGCCGGAGGGCTTGGCGAACCCATGGGCGGATGGCCCAAAAAACTCGTCGAAGTCGTCCTCGGAAAAACCAAGCCCGCAAAAGCCCGCGCTCCAAAGGTCGATCTCGCCGAAGTCCGCACCGAACTCACCGCCAAGCTCAAACGCGAGGCGACGGATGACGACCTTTACAGCCATCTCATGTATCCGGATGTCTTTGCGGACTTCTCGAAATTCGAGCGCGAGTATGGCGATGTCAGCAAACTGCCGACGCCCGCGTTTTTCTATGGCCTGAAGCCGGGCGAGGAAATCGCGGTCGATATCGAGCAGGGCAAAACCTTGTTCGTCAAGTTGATCAATGTTGGCTCGCCGGCCAAGGATGGCAGGCGCGTTGTTTCCTTTGAGTTCAACGGCATGCCCCGCGAGGCCACCACGCTCGACCGCTCGCTCCAAACGAAATCCGTTTCCAGACCAAAAGCCGACTCCTCAAAACCCAATGAAGTCGGCGCACCCATCCCCGGAATGGTGAGCTCACTCTCCGTCGGCGTCGGATCCAAGGTCGCCAAAGGCGACAAAATCCTCACCCTCGAAGCCATGAAAATGCAAACCACCCTCTACGCCCCCGCAGACGGCGTCATCGAGGAAATCCTCGCCCAAGCCGGCGAAGCGGTGGATACAGGTGATCTGATCATCCGACTGCGGGCTTGATTCGATGTAAAAAACCAATCCCACCCAAAGCTGCTGAAGCGCTCATCGGCTTCAGCGCCCTTCAACTGCAGATACTATCCACCCTCTTTCGCGCGAACCAAAAATTTGGACGATCGTCCAAATTTTTTGTCTTATACAAGTTTATACAAATAAATAATC